>CAYRVJ010000013.1:0-17473 GCA_964427785.1 uncultured Alphaproteobacteria bacterium
CATCTTGCCAATAATTGTCGTATTCCGTGTCCAGCGGCTGGTCCGAGCCTTCGGTCTTTTGTGCCCCCATTTCATGGCTGTCCGGTATATCCGCGGGACTTTCCGCACTGTCCGCCGGCGCGGCTTCGCCGTTTTCTTGTGATAAGGGGTTTTCTGCCAGCGCCGTCAGATTGTTGTCGAGGATGATTTCGGCGTCTTGGTCGAGTTTTTCCAAAAGCGGGTTTTGTTCAAGCTGCTGTTCGACGAAAGCAGCAAGCTCCAGATTGTTCATTTGCAGCATTTCGATCGCCTGCTGCAAAAGCGGCGTCATAGTCTGCTGCTGCGCAACGCGCATATCGAGTTTTTGTGAGATGGCCATTTGGTCTAGCGTGTTCCGGTTGGTACGGATCGTGCATACTGCACAATCGGTGCCTATCCCATTTTTACAGGCTAAACCTTTCTCCAAGGTAAACGCGCCGAACCTCTTGATGGTTAACAATTTCTAAAGGCGTGCCTTGCATCAATATGCCGCCATTGTGCAAAATATAGGCTCTATCAACGATATCAAGGGTTTCCCGGACATTATGGTCGGTCAATAGCACGCCGATGCCGCGTTTTTTCAGTTGCATAATTAGCGCACGTATATCCTGCACCGCGATCGGGTCGATCCCGGCCAAGGGTTCGTCCAAAAGGATAAAGTTCGGTCTTGTGGCCAGGGCCCGGGCGATTTCGACCCGCCGCCTTTCCCCGCCCGAAAGCGCCATCGCCGGGGTCTTGCGGATAGGGTGGATTGCGAATTCATGCAGCAATTCTTCTAAAATCGTCTCGCGCCTTTCGATGTCGTCGTCGTTCACTTCGAGCATGGCGCGGATATTGTCTTCGACATTAAGGCCGCGAAAAATGGACGCTTCTTGCGGCAGATAGCTCATGCCAAGGCGCGATCTGCGGTACATCGGGAATTGGGTGATGTCCTCGTCATTCAGAATGATCCGCCCGGTATCGGGTTTTATCAGTCCTGATATCATATAAAAGCAAGTGGTCTTGCCAGCGCCGTTGGGGCCGAGCAATCCTACTATTTCTCCATGCGACAGGGTGATGCTGACGTCGCTTACGATTCTGCGGGTTTTATAACTTTTGGAAAGGTTTTCTGCGCGCAGCCCGGAATTGCTTTTAACAAGCTTGGGGGTGCTGCCCTGGGCGGTCTTATCCTTATTGCCGCCATTCTTTTTGTTTTTACGGCTCATGATGCAGGCTTTAGCGGGGTTGTGGTTTTTGCGGCGCCGGGTATTACCAAGGCGCGCACGCGTTTTTGCCCGCCGCTTGTGTCCTTGCCGCCCAGAATCCGGCTGACGCCGGTTGCGGTGTTAAGTTCGGCATATTCGCCGTTCAATTGGTTCTGGCCTTGGGTCATTTTGACATTGCCGCTAAGGCTGGCGAGGCCGCTTTTCAAATCATAGCTGGCTTTGTCGGACTGCGCCAGATTGTCTTTGCTTTGGATGGTGACGCCGCCCTCGGCATCGACGCGGCTGACTTGCAGATTTTGCCCGCCGGTAAAATGCGCCGCGAGTTTTTCCGCCATCAGGCGGTTTTGCCCTTGCTGCGCCATCGCCTTGCCGCGTGCGACCGCAAGGTTTTTATCCTGCCAATATTCGATCGACTCGGATGCTTGCATACTGGCTTGCGGCGTGACCAGGCGCAAATTCTCGCCGCGAAGCACGAAAACTTTCTGGTCAAGATCGTAAAAAGCCTGGCTTGCGGTCGCTTTGTGCTGCCCAGATGTCAGCCGCACATTGCCCGACGCTTCCAGACGATAAATCTGCATGTCTTCGCCGCCGCCCGAAGACGCGGTGCGGTAATAGCCGCGCAGCTCGTCGGCTTCGACCAGCATATCGCCGCTTTGCGCCTTGGCATTGCCTTTTGCCAGATACATGCTTTGGTTTCTATGCCATTCGATGCCGGAATCCGCCTCGATACTGATCGGGCCGCCGGATGAAGGAATGAATCCGAAACCTTGCGCTCCTTGCGCCATAGCGAAACCGGCATAAAATAAAATGGAAAATGCGAAAATCAAAAGACGGGTCATAGCTGCGCCTTGCTTTTTCCGCCGCTTTGCAGTGTCACGCGGCTTTTTCCGGATAATTTTATCATGCCGCCATCTTGGGCCGCTTCGAATCCTTCGGCGGCGATCGTGCCGAGCGGGGTTTTTCCGCTAATGGGGCCGGTTCCCCAAATCACGCCGCGATTGAAATCGGCATAGGCCTGGTCGGTGCGCAGATCATAACCGTTATCGCCGATGATGCGAATATTGCCTTGTACCGCCATGCCATGACGGTCGCGCCAATAAGTCGCCCGGTCGGCGTGCAAAGATACCGTTGTATCGGCAGATTTTTTTATTTCGACCATAAGCGTTTGCATGTTGATCGCTTGCGGCTCGTTTTGTACCGGCACCGCCATCTCCGCGCCGATACTGTATGCCAGGCCGCTTCTGTTGCTGCCGACATAGCGCGGCCGGCTGATATAAGACGCTTGCTGCGCATGTTCTGTAATGTCTTGCGCGGTGATGCGGAAACGCTGGTCGCTGCCGATGAGCTCCGGCCAGGCCAGAACGGTCAAAAGCAGCGCCAAAGCCAGGCCGGGCAAAACGATTTTAAGCCAATAAACATAACGCGAATAGGCGTTGCGCGGATCCAGCACCACCGAAGCGGGCGACAGCCAGAACAAATCCTGGCGCGCTTTTGGCGTGGCGTCGACGCGGGGTTTTAATTTTACGACATTTTGCGAGCGTTTTGCCATTATGCCACCCCGGCCCGAAGGCAGTCGTGAATATGCAAGACGCCTTTTAAAATCCCGTCATCGACAACGAAAAGACAAGTCACCGATTTTTGATTCATAATTCCCAAAGCTTCGGCGGCAAGGGATTGCGTTGCAACCGTCAACGGATTTTTGGTCATGACTTGTTCGGCCTTACGGCCCAGGAAATCGGCGGCCATATGGCGGCGCAAATCGCCATCGGTGATCGTTCCCAAAAGATGACTTTGCGCGTCTGTGATCGCAACGCAGCCGAATCTTTTCGCGGTCATTTCGATCAAAACCTCTTTCATCAAATCATCCGGCTTGGCCGCCGGGATTTCCGCGCCGCCATGCATCAATTGTTCGACCCGTAAAAGCTTTTGGCCCAGCTTGCCGCCGGGGTGCAATTCGCGGAATTGTTCTTTGGAAAAGCCTTTTTGCTGCAGCAGCGTCAAGGCGATGGCGTCGCCTAGGGCCAGCGCCATCGCGGTCGATGTCGTCGGCGCAAGGCCCATCGGGCAGGCTTCGGGCGCGTCGGGCAGGGTTAAGCAGATATCCGCAAGCTGCGCCAGCGTGCTTTTATTTTTTCCGGTGATGCCGATCAGCGGAATCGAAAAGCGCTTGCAATAAGCCATGATGTCGGACAGCTCCGGCGCCTCGCCGGAATAGGAAAGGGCGATCACGGCGTCCTGTTCTGCGATCATGCCCAAATCGCCGTGGCTTGCCTCGGCGGGATGGACGAATTGCGACGGCGTGCCGGTGGATGCCAGGGTCGATGCGATTTTCCGCGCCACATGGCCGCTTTTGCCCATTCCGGTCAGAATAACCTTGCCCTTTATGGAATATAGCAGCGCTATGGCATCGGCGAAATTCTGGTCCAAGGATTGCTGCAGCGCGGCAAGACCGTTGATTTCGGTTTTGACAACCTCCCGCGCCAGTTCCAATAGGCGTTCCGGCGGATAAGGCTTGGAAGAAACAAGCTTCAGCGATGGGTTCATGGTCTTTTTAATGTGTTTATAAATTTCACTTTAGGGCCAATAGCCTTAAGCCTAGCGCGCAAATGCGGCCAAATTATCGTCCCGCCATATTGTAATAAAATTACAAATTCGGGGTTATTATGCCTAAAAATCGGGCAAAGGTCAAATCGCAAGGCTGTCAATCGTTAACCATCAACGACTTAACGGTAACTGGCATCAAACCCGGTCCTCTGAGCCATGGGCGAAAAGGGCGGTGGTGTTCAGCCCCATCGATTCCAAAAGCCCGTTATTGGCGACGCTGTCAAAGGCGACATCGGCAAATTCCAAAAGCCCGTCGCGCTGCAACAGCTTGGACAATTCATCCCGCAAGGCATGAAGGTGCAGCACATCGGATACGGCATATTGGATTTGGGCGGGGGACAAGGTGGCCGCGCCCCAGTCGGATTTTTGCTTTTCCTTGTTCACTTCGATCGACAAAATATCATAGCACAAATCGTTCAGCCCATGCTTGTCGGTATAGCGCCGCGCCATTTTCGACGCGATCTTTGTATCGAACAGGGGCCAGGTCACTGCACCAATATAATAATGTAAAAAGGCGATGTCGGTCTGGCCGAAATGGAATATTTTCAGGATCTTTTCGTTTTCCAACAGCGCCCGCAGATTCGGTGCGTCATAATCCTTGCCGTCGAATTTCACAAGATGCGGCGCTCCTTTTTCGTCCTTTAATTGGACAAGGCACAGCCGGTCGCGGCCCACTTTCAGCCCCAGCATTTCGCAATCGACGGCGACGGGGCCATTGAATTTAACGGTGCGGGGAAGATCGTTATGGTGCAAAAAATATTTTTTCATTTTCGGTGTGCCGGTTGGTTTGCGGACAATGCGGGATTCTAGCCGCCTTGCCGTCCGCGCACAAGCCTTTGCTTATCTCTTTGCCTTAAAGCAATGCGCCATGTGGTCGTTCGCGACGCCGATTGCCTGCAGATAGGCGTACATAATGGTCGATCCGACGAAACTCATACCGCGCTTTTTCAAATCTTTGGACAGGGCGTCGGAAAGTTGTGTCCGCGCGGGCAGGTCCTTTAGCGTCTTAGGGCGGCTTACAATCGGCTTGCCGCCGGCCATGCCCCAAAGATAGGCGTCAAAAGATCCGAATTCCTTTTGAATGTCCAAGAACACGCGCGCGTTTTTGCGTGCCGAAAATATCTTCAGCCGGTTGCGGATAATGCCGTCGTTTTTCATCTGCGCGTTCAATTCCGCGTCTTGCATCCGCGCCACTTTTTTCGGATCGAAATTCTTGAACGCCTTGCGGTATGCGCCGCGCCGTTTCAAGATGGTGTACCAGCTTAGCCCTGCTTGCGCGCCTTCCAGTATCAGCATTTCAAAAAGCTTTTTGTCGTCATGCAGCGGCACGCCCCATTCGGTGTCGTGGTAACGCACATAATCGGGCTTGTCCAAAGGAAGCCAGGCGCAGCGTTGTTTTCCGGTCATGGGGATTTTCACACTGGGTTTTTTTTAAATTAATTTGCAAGCCGAAGCGCCTAGCGCGAAGGATGGTGCCCGAAAGAGGACTCGAACCTCCACGGCTTTCACCACTGGTACCTGAAACCAGCGCGTCTACCAATTCCGCCATCCGGGCATGGGGCCTATTTGCTTGGTTTTGGCGGCATTTGTCAAGCGGGGAGTTTTAGCTTATGATCGCCCAATTCTAACGAGGTTCCTATGAATACCCCCCTTTCCAAAGTAACGGTTTTCGGCGGCTCCGGCTTTGTCGGGCGCTATGTGGTGCAAAAACTGGCCAAAGCCGGCGCGCAGGTCGTGGTACCGGCCCGCAATATCGAACACGCCAAATTTTTAAAGCCTTTGGGCGATGTGGGCCAGATCGTTCCCGTCTGGTGCAATGCGCAGGATAGGGCGCAAATCGCAAGCGCGGTGCGGGGCAGCGATGCCGTGATCAATTTGATTGGCGTGTTGTATGAAAAAGGCCGCCAAAATTTCCAAGCGATGCATATAGACGTGGCAAAACATATCGCGCAAGCCGCGCAAGATGCTGGCTGCAAATCTTTGGCGCATGTATCTGCCCTGGGAGCGGATAAAAATTCCAACGCCGCCTATGCGCGCAGCAAGGCGATGGGAGAGGAAGCCGTTCTAAAATCTTTTCCGAACGCGACGATCTTGCGCCCTAGTGTAATTTTCGGACCAGAGGATAATTTCTTTAATATGTTCGCGTCGCTCGCGCGTATCGTTCCTATTATTCCTTTGATCGGTGGCGGGAAAACCAAATTCCAGCCGGTATATGTTGGCGATGTGGCCGAGGCAGTTTTCCGCATATTGTGCGATCCGTCGTACCAAGGAAAAATATATTCCCTGGGCGGCCCGGAAATCCGGAACTTTGCCGAATTGATGCAGATCATGTTGGATCATACCAAGCAAAAGGCGGTGATGATGCCCGTGCCATTCGCCATGGCGCGGATCAAGGCTGCGTTTTTGCAAATGATGCCAAAGCCGCTTTTGACGTTGGATCAATTGCGTCTTTTGGAAAAAGACAACATCGTTCCTGCAGGCAGTTTGGGTTTCAAGGATTTGGATATCGCGCCATTGCAGATGGACGCGATTCTGCCGCAATATCTAGGCCAGTACCGGGCGGGCGGAAAATTTTCTGGCCTTGCGGCGTAATTAAAAGTAAACCCAAGCCGCCAGCAGCGCGCCGAGCGCCAGGCGATAGACCACGAATATTTGCAAGCTGGATGTTTGCAGCCAGCGCATCAAGAAAGAAATCGCTAAAACGCCTACCCCAAAGCTGAAGCCAACGCCCAGAAGAAATTCCATCGGCGCCGTGGAATTCAGCGCCGCATCGAAATCCAAATACGCCAAAAGCGCGGCGCCCAAAATCGCAGGGATAGACAGCAGCATCGAATACCGCGCCGCTTCGGCCCGGTCTATGCCTAAAAACCGCGCCGCGCTGATGGTGATGCCGGACCGGCTGACGCCCGGGATCAGCGCCAAGGCCTGGGCGCAACCTATCATTAAGGCATGCAGCCAATTCAAATGGTCAACTTTCTTAAAAGCCAGGCTGAACCGGTCGGCGAAATGCATCACCACGGCAAAGAACATCAAATTGAAAATGATGATATCGATAGAGCGGATGCCTTCGGGGAAAATTTGTTTAAGGGTGAATCCGAAAATCACCGCCGGAATCGTGCCGATGGCGATGTAGAAAAAAAGCCGCACTCCAAGGGTGAATTCTTGGTGCGCCGGGTAGCGCAAGGTTTCTTCGATGATCATGGCGACATCGCGCCGGAAATAAAACAGCACCGCGAGTAACGTTCCAACATGGCAGGCGATGTCAAAAGATTGACCCTGGTCCGTCCATCCGGTCAGATAAGGCACCAAAACCAAATGCGCCGAACTGCTGACCGGTAAAAATTCGGTCAAGCCCTGCACCGCGGCAAGAATCAGGATTTGCACAAAAGTCATGGTTAAGGTTTTAGGTGTCGGGTATTAGGTTTTGGATGCTGCATACTGTATGATATAAACCTATAACATAAAAGATCCTAAAACCTAATACCTAAAACCTAATACCTGTCCCATGCGCGTTCTTTACCACCATATCCTTTCCCCGCAAAGCCGCAAAGTTCGCCTGTTTATGGCGGAAAAATCCTTGCCTTTTGAATTAAGGTTGGAAAAAATCTGGGAAAGGCGGCATGAGTTTTTATTGATCAATCCCGCAGGAGATGTCCCCGTATTGACGGAAGATAGCGGCAAAAATATCGTCGGCGGCGAGGTGATTTGCGAATATCTCGAAGAACTTTATCCGACCCCCAATTTAATCGGGCAGACGCCAGAAATCCGGGCGGAATCGCGGCGTTTGGCCGTTTGGTTCGACCAAAAATTCCACCGCGAGGTCGGCGTTTATTTAATCGACGAAAAAATGAATAAAAGATTTATGCGCGGCGAGCCGAATTCCCAAGCCATCCGCGCGGGCAAGGCGAATATCGGATTGCATATGGAATATATCGCTTATTTGACCGACCGGCGCAATTGGCTTTCCGGTGATCATTTCGGCCTTGCCGACATCGCGGCGGCGGCGCATTTGTCGGCGCTGGATTATTTGGGCGACGTTCCCTGGGATCATTTTCCGACCGCGAAAAGCTGGTATATGCGCCTTAAATCGCGTCCTTCTTTCCGTGCGCTTTTGGCCGACCACATACCGGGGCTTCCTCCGCCGAAACATTACGCGAATTTGGATTTTTGATTGCGTGCCGGAGCTTTCCCAGAGCTTTTTAAGTATAAGCGCCACGTCCCATAGGGACAACGATGCGCAATCTATGAGGGATAAACATGCCCGGCGGCCAGGAGCGGAATCGCGGGGTATATTCCTGCCGCGGCGTTGCGGGCGAGGAAGGTTTCGCTTCTATTGCGGACGTTCGCAAAGGGATGGGCGATTTTTCGAGGCCAATAGGACCTTGCGAAGAGCAACCTATAAGAGTGGTTACGCCAATAAGACATGGAATAAGACACGGGACAATAGAATAACGATGGATAGGTTTCATATGTACGCTCCTTGCGGCTTGTCGCGCCGCTTCATTCAGGATTTTATTGCATTTCCTTCCTTTTGCCTATAGGTAGATTGAGTAATAAAATGAGCCAAATCGTTCCTTCCAACCGCTTAACCATATTGCAAATTTTGCCTGCGCTGATTTCAGGCGGGGTAGAGCGCGGCACGATCGACATGGCGGCGCATATTGTTTCCCTAGGCCATGTGGCGTTGGTGGCGTCGGCGGGCGGGCCGATGGTGCATGAATTGGAACGCTGCGGGGCAAAGCACATTCCCTTGCCGCTGCAATCAAAAAATCCCTTTGCTATTTTTAGGAATGCAAAAGATCTTCGCAAGATCATCAGGAAATATAACGTCGATATCGTCCATGCAAGATCGCGCGCCCCTGCTTGGGCGGCGTATCGCGCGGTGCGCGGCACGAGCGCGCATCTGGTAACGTCTTTTCACGGGCGTTATAATTTCAAAGGCAAGCTGAAGCGCTGGTATAACAGCGTCATGACGCGGGGCGAGCGCGTAATCGCGGTATCGCATTTCATCAAAAACCATATCGCGCAGAATTACCGCGCGGAGTCTTCCGTGATAGATGTCGTGCCGCGCGGCATCGATTTGTCGCGCTTCGATCCCGCCAAAGTTTTGCGCGACCGCATGGTCAAGCTGGCGCAGGAATGGAATTTGCCCGACGACAAGCCGATTATCATGCTGCCTGCGCGCATCACACGCTGGAAGGGCCAAGCGGAATTGATCGAAGCGCTGGCGCATTTGAAGCGGGATTTTTTCTGCCTTTTGATCGGATCGTCCCACGGGCATGAGGCGTTTCAAAAAAAATTGGAAGCCAGGATTATTCAAAGCGGCTTAGGCGGAAAAATCCGCCTGACTTCGGAATGCAAGGATATGCCGGCCGCCTATTTGCTGGCGGATGTTGTGGTGTCGGCATCGACGGAACCCGAAGCCTTTGGTCGGGTCGTGGTCGAAGCGCAAGCGATGGGAAGGCCGGTCGTGGCGACGGCGCATGGCGGCGCCATAGAAACGGTGCTGGACGGGCAGACGGGGATTCTGGTTGCCCCCGGCGATGCAGACGCCATGGCGCAGGCGATTGAAAAAATATTGGATTTGAACACCCAGGCGCGCGAAAGCCTGGCGGCGCTGGCCCGCGATCATGTCGTCAAGAATTTCAGCAAAGAAGCCATGTGTCAGGGCGAGTTCGATGTTTATCGCAAGGTTTTGAATCAGCCGTCTCGCGTTGCAAAAGCTGCATGAGTAAAATTCTTGTTATAAAACATGGCGCGCTCGGCGATTTTGTGCTGGCAACGGGGCCGATGAGGGCGATCCGGGCGCATCATCCGGGCGCGCGCATTACGCTTTTGACAACCAAGGCCTATGAGGGATGGGGCAAGGATTGCGGCTGGTTCGACGATGTCTGGGTTGATGCGCGCCCATCGCCCTTGGATATCGCAGGCTTTTGGGCGTTGCGGCGGAAATTGCGCCAAAGCAATTTTCAGCGCGTTTATGATTTGCAAACTTCGACGCGATCCAGTTCTTATTATTATCTGATGCAGCCCTATGCGGGCGAATGGTCCGGCGTTGTCGGATCGCACCCGCACGACAATCCGGGCCGCGCAAAAATGCACACGCTGGATCGCCAGCGCGAACAATTGGCGATTATCGGCCTAAATGAAATTCCGCCGCCGGATTTGTCCTGGCTGCGCGCGGATATTTCCAGGTTTAATCTAAAGCAGCCCTATGCCATTTTGGTTCCGGGAGGCTCGGCCCACCGTCCCGCCAAACGCTGGCCAGCGCAATATTATGCCGAAGCCGCCGCCTATGTATATAAAGAGGGTATAACCCCCATCCTGATCGGGGCGGGGGCGGATGCAGGGGTGGTAGATGAGATCGCCGCCAAATGCCCTTATGCCGTCAATCTTTTAAACCAAACCTCTTTTGCCGAAATCGTGGAACTAGGCCGCCATGCCGCCTTTGCCTTGGGCAACGACACTGGCCCGATGCATTTGATCGCGCCTGTGGGAATTCCAAGCCTTGTGCTGTTTTCCCATGATTCCGACCCTGATCTGTGCGCGCCAAGGGGGGGAAATGTGCGGATTTTGGGTGAAAAATACCTGAAAGACTTGCATCCCGGCCAAGTTCTTGCCATTCTAGGGCCATGCATAACCAATTATTCGAGGCAGAATGCCGCAAGCGGCGCATAAAACTGATTCCATGGTTCGTATAACCTTGCCGGATGGCGCGGTGCGGGAATATCCCGCCGCTATCACGGGCCTCGATATCGCAAATTCCATTTCCAAATCGCTCGCCAAGGCCGTCGTCGCGGTCGAGGTCGATGGCGCGGTATGGGATTTGGACCGCGCGATTGAAAAAGACGCGAAAATAAAATTGATCAAGCGCGAAGAAGAACGGGCGATTGAATTGATCCGCCATGATTGCGCGCATATTTTGGCCGAAGCGGTGCAAGAACTTTATCCTGAAACCCAAGTCACCATCGGCCCCAATATCGAAAACGGCTTTTTTTATGATTTTTACAGGGAAACACCTTTTACGCCAGAGGATTTGGAAAAAATCGAAAAGCGGATGAAGGAAATCGTAGGGCGGAACGAAGCGATCAAGCGCGAAGTTTGGGACCGGAACGAAGCTATCAAGTTTTTTGAAAAGAAGGGCGAAAAATTTAAGGCGGAGCTGATCCGCGATTTGCCGGAATCCGAAACCATTACCTGCTATCGCCAGGGCAATTTCATCGATCTGTGCCGCGGCCCGCATATGCCGACGACATCCCATACCGGCACGGCGTTCAAATTGATGAAGGTCGCGGGCGCTTATTGGCGCGGCGACCATACCCGCGAGCAGTTGCAGCGCATTTACGGCACCGCTTGGCACGATCAAAAGCAGCTCGATGCCTATTTGCACCAATTGGCAGAAGCCGAGCGCCGCGACCACAGGAAATTGGGCCGCGAAATGGATCTATTCCATCTGCAAGAAGAAGCGGTCGGCAGCGTATTCTGGCATCACAAGGGCTGGACGCTTTACCGTCTTTTGGAAAATTATGTCCGCGACCGCATCGCGCCCGCGGGATATATCGAGGTCAACACGCCGCATTTGGTTGACCGCTCTTTGTGGGAAAAATCCGGGCATTGGGAAAAATTCCACGAAAATATGTTCACGATCCAAACCGACGAAGAAAAAATTTTGGTGTTAAAGCCGATGAACTGCCCTTGCCATGTGCAGATTTTCAATCAGGGCATTAAATCCTATCGCGATTTGCCGGTGCGTATGGCGGAATTCGGCTCGTGCCACCGCAATGAATCTTCGGGTTCGATGCATGGCATTATGCGCGTGCGCGCTTTTAAACAGGACGACGCGCATATTTTCTGCACCGAGGATCAAATCATTTCCGAATCCAAGGCGTTTTGTAAATTGCTGCTGGATATGTACCGGGATTTCGGATTTACCGATGTACGCGTGAAATTCTCCGACCGTCCGCCGGTTCGCGCCGGTTCGGACGCGACCTGGGACAAGGCCGAGGCCGCGTTGAAATCGGCGGTAGAGGCGGCGGGCTTGCCCTATACCCTGAATCCCGGCGAAGGCGCGTTTTACGGGCCGAAATTGGAATTTGTTTTGCGCGACGCCATCGGCCGCGACTGGCAATGCGGCACGCTGCAAGTGGATTTCATCCAGCCGGAACGGCTGGACGCCAATTATATCGGCGAAGACGGGCAAAAGCACCGCCCGGTCATGTTGCACCGCGCGATTCTGGGATCGCTGGAGCGGTTTATGGGAATTCTGATCGAGCAATATGCGGGCCGCTTGCCGTTGTGGCTTGCGCCGTCGCAGATCGTGATCGCGACCATCGTGTCGGATGCCGACCAATATGCCGAAGAACTCGAAGCCGCTTTGTTCAAGGCGGGCCTGCGCGTGGAGTCCGATTTGCGCAACGAGTCGATCAATTACAAAGTGCGTGAACACAGCCTTGCCAAAACGCCGATCATGCTTGTCGTCGGCAAGCGCGAAGCGGCCGAGCGCAAAGTCGCGCTGCGCCATTTGGGCGGCGACGGCAAGGACGCGCAAGAAGTTTTGGGATTCGAGGAAGCAATCGAAAAATTAATGGATTTGGCGAAACCGCCGCATAGATAGGTTTTAGGTGCCAGGTATCAAGCTTATACCTGGCACCTGGAACTTGACACCTGAAACCTGTAAAAGGAGAAGTAACATTAGTAAATTGACTCTACCCCCTGGCCGTCCCTCTTACCCAAGGCCAAGCAGCGCGCCATCACGCGATCAAAGCGCACCTCGCGCCGATTCCCGCCCTAAAGACGACGGCCCGCGCATCAACCGTTTTATCCGCGCGCTTGAAGTCCGCGTCATCAATCATGACGGCGAGATGCTGGGCGTGCTTGCGACGCGCGACGCTTTGGCAAGGGCGCAGGAAGTAGGGCTGGATTTGGTTGAAGTAAACCCGACGGCGCAGCCGCCGGTGTGCAAAATTCTGGATTACGGCAAATACAAGTACGAAGAACAGAAAAAGAAAAAAGAAGCCAAGAAAAAACAAAAGATCATCGAGGTCAAGGAAATCAAATTGCGCCCGTCTATCGACGATCATGATCTGGTGGTCAAGATCAAGCAGATTCACAAATTCCTCGATCAAGGCGACAAGGTAAAGGTATCGATGCGCTTTAGGGGCCGTGAATTCGCCCATGAAAAAATCGGCCGCGACATTATGGCTAGAATTCAAAAGGAAGTCGCCGACGTCGGCAAGGCAGAGGCCGAGCCTAAAATGGAAAGCAGCCATTTGCTGATGATGCTAAGCTCTACCAAATAGCAAGCTTTTGCCGAGATAAGCCTTAATAAGGCTTATCTCGAAAACCTCATAAATTATCCCAAAAAGAAACAAATTCTTAACGCTTTTTGCGTAGACTTACGGGGATGCAGGTACAGGCTACATCCCCGCTTTCCCCGTTATTGCCGCCTTTGGCCGGTAATACCAAGCCTGCATTGACGCAAATTTTGCCATTTTCCGGGCCTGGCGAGCTTTCCATCTATACCGATGTCGAGGCCATGATGTACGACCCGCATCACGGCAGGGGCGGGCAAAGGCGCTATTTACAGCTGGAAGACGCGCTTTATAAAATTTATTGCCTGGCCAAGTGCGACAATGCGGTGCGACTTAACCTAAAGCTGATTACCTGGCATCCTGACACGAAAGATTATTATAACGACCGTGGGCTTTCTGAAAACGCCATTTGGTCGGATTTAGGCCAGGTAGAGCTTTATAGGCCCGACCAGCATTGCGGCCTTGTGATAACCACAGCGCCGCATCAATATGCTGCGTCTCCGGCCAGCATCACGCCGGTCCAATTCGTCAAACGCATCGACGGCTGGGCCAAAAACCAGCAAAAAACCGTAGGTAGCTCGTCTCTCCGGTCCGATTGGCAGTCTTTATATTACCATATGACTTTGCCCGCTATGGAGCCTGTTGAGGCTTTAAATCACTGAAATAGTTGCTTTTCCTATAATTCCCTTAAAAAACCTCTTGTTATTGCGGCTTGTTTTGGCTATAAACCAGCCTTTCCGCGCCGATGTGCAGATGGGCTGCCCGGCCGGATCGAAAAGTGGCTCATCCTGAGCTTGTCGAAGGATGGGCTGAACAAGTTAATGGTTCATGGTTCGACAGGCTCACCATGAGCTTATTTTAGGAGACAGAAATGCCCAAACTAAAGACCAAAAGCGGTCTAAAGAAACGCTTTCGCGTGACCGCATCCGGCAAAATCAAATGCACCCAGGCAGGCAAGCGCCACGGCATGCGCAAGCGTCCGCGCCGCATGAAGCGCAACGCGCGCGGCACAGAAATGCTTAGCACGGCAAGCACATTGACGGTTATGCGCCTTGCGCCATACCTAAAACATCTCGATTAAATATAAAAAATAATAGGAGCGCAACATGACACGTTCATTGCCAAAAGTGGCGTCCCGCGAACGCCGCAAAAAAGTTCTTAAAGCAGCCAAAGGATATTTTGGCCGCAAATCCAAAACCCTCAAGGCCGCACGCCAGCAAGTCGAAAAAGGCATGCAATATGCCTATCGCGACAGAAAGGCGCGCAAGCGCGATTTCCGCTCGCTGTGGATCGCGCGGATCAACGCCGGCGCGCGCGCCAACGGCTTGACCTATGGCAAATTCATCAACGGCTTGAAATTGGCGGGCATCGATTTGAACCGCAAGATGATGTCGGAAATGGCGATTCATAACGAAGCCGCCTTTGCCGATCTGGTCGGCCAAGCCAAAGCAGCGTTGAAGTAATTGCGGTGAATAGTAGACAGTAAACGGTGGACGGTTTAAGATAACCGCTCCACCGTTTTTTTATCAGTCATGACCGCATCGTATAGTTCACTGAAATCTCAAATTATTGCCGCCATTGAAAGTGCAAGCGATCTTGCCGCGCTGGAATCGGTGCGCGTTGCGGAATTGGGCAAGAAAAGCAAGCTGTCCGAGGCGATGGCGTCGCTTGGAAAAATGACGCCGGACGAGCGCAAAAGCGCGGGCGCGGAATTAAACAAAGTAAAAGAGGAAATCAACGCCGCTTTCGAATCGCGCAAAAACACGCTGCAAAATGTGGCGATGATGCAAAAGCTGCAAAGCGAGACAATCGACATCACCTTGCCCGCGCCGCCGATTGCGCGCGGAAAAATCCATCCCATCACCCAGGTGATCGACGAAGTCACCGCGATTTTTGCCGCCCAAGGTTTTATCGTGGCGGAAGGGCCGGATATCGACACGCAGGACAATAATTTCACCGCGCTGAATATCCCCGAATCGCACCCGGCGCGGCAAATGCACGATACGTTTTACTTGAACGCCAAGGACGAAAAGGGTTTGGATCTTTTACTCCGCACCCACACATCCACGGTGCAAATCAGAACGATGACCAAGCAAAAGCCGCCTTTGCGTATTTTGGCGCCCGGCCGCACATTCCGCAGCGATTCCGACATGACCCACACGCCCATGTTCCACCAGATCGAAGGGTTTGTGGTCGATGAATCGACGCATTTCGGCCATTTAAAAGGCTGTTTGATAGAATTCGTGCGCGCTTTTTTTGAAATCTCTGATGTGCCGACTCGTTTCCGCCCCTCGTTTTTTCCATTCACCGAACCGTCTGCGGAAATGGATATCGGCTGTTCGCGTAAAGATGGCGGTTTGAAAATCGGCGCTGGCGACAGCTGGCTTGAAATTTTGGGATGTGGCATGATCCATCCGAAGGTTTTGGAAAATTGCGGCATCGATTCCCAAAAATACCAAGGATTTGCCTTCGGCATGGGTGTTGAGCGCCTTGCCATGCTGAAATACGGCATTCCAGATTTGCGCAGCTTTTTCGGCGGCGATGCACGCTGGCTCGATCATTACGGATTTTCGGCATGTGACGTGCCATCCCTGGCCGGGGGATTGTCGCGATGAAATTCACTTTATCCTGGCTGAAAGAGCATCTTGATACCGATGCCGACCTGAAAACCATCGCCGATAAATTGACGGCAATCGGCCTTGAAGTCGAAGACGTGGTCGATAATTCCAAGGCGCTCGCGCCGTTTATTATCGCCTATGTCGAATCGGCCGAACAACATCCCAATGCTGACCGGCTAAAAGTCTGCAAGGTCAACGACAACAATAAAATATATCAAATCGTCTGCGGCGCACCGAATGCACGCGCGGGGATGAAGGCAGTTTTGTCGCTGCCCGGCATGGTGATTCCATCGACGGGCGAGGCGCTGAAAAAAGGCACAATTCGCGGCGTCGAATCGCAGGGCATGTTGTGCGCTGTCGATGAACTGGGGCTTGGGCCGGAAACCACTGGCATTATCGAATTGCCCGAAGATGCGCCGGTGGGACAGCCTTATGCGAAAACTTATGGGCTGGATGACGCGGTGATTGAAGTCAATCTCACGCCGAACCGGGCCGATTGCACCGGTATTTACGGCATCGCGCGGGATTTGGCGGCGGCGGGATTGGGGAAATTGAAACCGATTTCCTTGCCGAAAATCAACGCGGCGGCTGGCCAGAAATGGGATATTAAAATTGAAACCCCGGATTGCCCGCAATTCGCATCTTGCTTGATCAGGGGCGTCAAAAACGGCCCTTCGCCGGAATGGCTGCAGCAAAAATTGCGCGCCATCGGTTTGCGGCCGATTTCTACGCTGGTCGATATCACCAATTATTTCACGATCGTTTATGGCCGCCCGATGCACGTATTCGATGCCGCGAAATTACGTGGCGCGATGCGCGTTCATGCGGCAAGTGGCGGCGAAAAAATCGCGGCATTAAATGACAAAGAATATACGCTGCAATCCGGCATGACGGTCATTTCCGACGATTCCGGCGCGATCAGTGTCGCGGGCATCGTCGGCGGCGCAACGACCGGCGTTGATGATAAAACCGTGGATGTGTTGCTCGAAGTCGCTTTGTGGAATCCGGATCGGATCGCCGAAACGGGGCGAAAATTGGAATGTATCACCGATGCAAGATATAGATTTGAACGCGGCGTCGATCCGGAATTTGTAAAACCGTCTTTGGATTTGGCGACGCAAATGATTTTGGATTTATGCGGCGGCAAGGCGGGCGAGGCGGTTGTGGCCGGAAAAGCACCGGACTATAAACGGCAAATTGAATTCCGGCCATCGCGCGTGAAATCGCTGGGCGGATCCGATGCTAAGCCGGATAAGGCAAAAGAAATCCTGACCCAATTGGGTTTTCAGGTCGCCGAAAAAACCTCTGCTCATCCTGAGCCTGTCGAAGGATGGAAAACAGGCTCGATGCTTCGACAAGCTCAGCATGAGCCTGATACTGTTTGGCAAATCACCCCGCCATCCTGGCGCTGCGATGTTGCGGGCGAGGCCGACATCGTCGAAGAAATCATCCGCCTGATCGGATTCGATAATATTCCGGCCGCATCCTTGCCGATGGGTAAAATCGAAGCGGGCCAAGCCTTGAGCCCCGTACAGAAAAGAATTTCACTGGCGCGTAGAGCCTTGGCGGCGAGGGGGTTAGTCGAGAACATATCTTTTGCCTTTATTTCAGTCACTGAAGCAAATATGATTTATGAGCGGGATCAGAATCGTCCAAATGTGCTTGATCTTATGCTGGTAAATCCGATTAGCTCGGATTTGAGTGTGATGCGGCCAAA
>CAYRVJ010000014.1:0-16132 GCA_964427785.1 uncultured Alphaproteobacteria bacterium
TTTACGATTATGTCGGCGGGATCAAGGATGCGCGGGCCGGACGCATCCGCTTTGTTGGCAAGCCGGATGCGCGCATTGCCGAGGATTATTTGCGCATTTTGCGCCTGTTTCGTTTCTACGCCGCCTATGGCCGTAAATCCCCGGACGAAAAAACCTTGCGCGCCTGCATGCGTCAGGCCAAGCAGATAACGTCGCTTTCGTCGGAGCGCGTGCGTGACGAGTTCTTAAAATTGTTGGTTGCAGAAAAATCTATACTATCCATTAAGTTAATGCACAAATATGATGTGCTGCATCAGGTTATTCCTGGGCCTTTCAAGGTAGATATTCTAAAACGTCTTGTCGCTTTCGCGCCGGAATCCGACGCTTTGTTACGTCTTGCTGCTTTGGTGCAAGGTGCGGGGCTTAATGCCGATTGGGCGGCGGAACGCTTTAAATTGTCTTTGGCGCAAAAAAAGCGCATGGATGCGGTTTTGCGCCTTGTGCCGCAAACGCCGCCGCTGCCGGGTTCGGCGGTATGGAACAAGCTTGTTTATTTTTCCGGGGCAGACAGCGTGCGCGACGCCTTGCGGTTATGGGTGGCGTTCAATAAAATTTCCGCGCCGCAAGCAAAACGGGCGCTTTCCACCCTGCAAAAATGGAAAGCAAAGGAATTTCCTATAACGGGGCAAGATGTTCTGGCGCTAGGAATCCCGCCCGGCAAGCGCGTGGGCGAATTGCTGGCGCAAACCGAAAATTGGTGGATCGAAAATTCTTTTACGCCGAACAAAGCGGCTTGTTTAAAAAAGCTGCAAAGCTTGGTCCTAATTGTTTGATTGCCTTAACGCCTCTCCCAAAACCATTGCGCCTGCTATGGCGACGTTCAGCGAACGCGCGCCTTGTTGCATCGGGATTTTGATTCTGGCGCTTGCCGCATCGTGCACTTCTTGCGGCACGCCCAGGCTTTCCCGCCCCAACAGCAAAATATCGCCCCGCTGAAAACGGAAATCATAACAAGACATATCCGCTTTTGTGGTCAACAATACCAAGCGGTGGTTGTTTTCCCGGGCGAACCGCAAAAACTTTTCCCAAGAATCATGGCGGGTCATTTTGGCAAGATCCAGATAATCCATGCCTGCCCGCCGCAGCTTGGCATCGTCCAAAGGAAATCCACAAGGCTCGATAATGTCGCAAGGGACATCAAGACAAGCGCATAGGCGCAGCAAAGTTCCGGTGTTCTGCGGGATATCGGGCTGGTACAGGGCTAGGCGCATGGGCAAGATTGTATTCTTTTAAGATAAAATTAGTCAAAAAGATAATACACAATTTTGTGGAATCTATGGAATAACCTTATTTTTCTTATGCCTTTTGCCTTCAGTTCGGCTAAAAGCTAGACCTATAACAATTCTAAAGCTTGCCTTTCGGGCATGGCCATAATCGAGGATATCTCATGAGCAACGCCACTTCTCAATCCGCCGAAAAACCCACAAGGCGCGAATTCCTTTATTTAACGACCGGCGCGGTCGCGGCAATCGGTTCCGCCGCAGCGTTGTGGAGCTTTGCGGATTCGATGAATCCTTCCGCCGACGTGCTGGCCGTTTCGACGACAGAGGTCGATCTTGCGCCGATCCAAGCGGGCCAATCCATAACCGTGATCTGGCGCGGTAAGCCGGTGTTTATCCGTCACAGAACGGCGGAGGAAATTTCATTGGCGGAAAATCAAGACATCGCCGAACTGCCCGATCCGCAAACCGATAAGGCGCGGGTGCAAAAACCGCAATGGCTTGTGGTGCTTGGCGTTTGCACCCATCTTGGCTGCGTGCCGCTGGGGCAAAAAGTCACCGACAGCAAGGGCGAATACAAGGGATGGTTTTGCCCATGTCACGGATCGCATTACGACACCTCGGGACGCATCCGCAAGGGTCCCGCGCCGCGCAATCTTGGAGTTCCCGTTTACAGCTTTTTGACCGACAGCAAAATCCGCATCGGCTGATTTTATTTTTCAGGAGAATTTTTTTATGGCCAACGCGACCCCTTCGAATTTTAAAAATCCAGTCGTGCGCTGGGTTGATTCCCGCCTTCCGATTTTTAGCTTGATGGTCAAGGAATACGGCGTTTTCCCGACGCCGCGCAATTTCAATTACTGGTGGAATTTCGGCGCGATTGCGATGTTCATGCTGGTGACGATGATCATCAGCGGGATTTTTCTTGCGATGAATTACCAGCCTTCGACCATGCTGGCCTTTGACAGCGTCGAACGCATCATGCGCGACGTCAACAGCGGTTGGCTTTTACGTTACATTCACGCCAACGGCGCGTCGTTCTTTTTCATCGCCGTTTACATTCATATATTTCGCGGCCTGTATTACGGATCTTATAAATCCCCGCGCGAGCTGCTGTGGATCTTGGGCGTCGTTATTCTGCTTTTGATGATGGCGACAGCCTTTATGGGCTATGTGCTCCCCTGGGGCCAGATGAGTTTTTGGGGTGCGACCGTCATCACCAATTTGTTTTCCGCTTTTCCGGTTATCGGCGAAAGCATCGTCACCTTTTTATGGGGCGGGTTTTCGGTAGACAATCCGACATTGAACCGGTTCTACGCTCTGCATTACTTGCTGCCTTTCGTGATCGTGGCGGTGGTGTTCTTGCATGTTTGGGCGTTGCATGTGACGGGGTCTAACAATCCTTTGGGCATCGACGTCAAAACGCCGCAAGACACTTTGCCGTTCCATCCTTATTACACCGTCAAGGACATGTTCGGGCTTTGCGTTTTCTTGCTGGTTTATTTCGGCTTCGTGTTTTTCGCGCCGAATTATTTGGGCCATCCCGACAATTATATCCCGGCCGACCCACTGGTGACGCCGGCGCATATCGTTCCCGAATGGTATTTCTTGCCGTTCTATGCGATTTTGCGCGCCGTGCCGGACATCGGAATTTTCGGCATTACGTTCATGGAAGCGAAGCTCGCGGGCGTGCTTGCCATGTTCGGCGCGATCGCCGTGCTTTTTATTCTGCCGTGGCTCGACCGCTCACAAGTGCGCAGCGCGCGTTTTCGTCCCTTGTACAAAAAGTTTTTCTGGCTGCTGCTTGTGACTTGCTTTGCCTTGGGCTGGGCAGGCGGCCAACCGCCAGAGGGCGTGCCGCTTTTGATCGCGCGTCTGGGTACGGCCTATTACTTTTTCCATTTCCTGATCCTGCTGCCGCTGCTTGGCCGGATCGAAAAGCCGCTGCCGCTGCCGCGCAGCATCGCCGAATCGGTATTGCCGCAAAAGGCTTAGGAGAATAAAAAATGATCCGTTTTGTATTTTTATGTTTACTTGTTTTTTCCGCTCCCGCGCTGGCTGCAGAATCCATCGCGCCGCCGAAACAGGATTGGTCTTTCGACGGGCCGTTCGGCACATTCGACCGGGCGTCGGCGCAGCGCGGCTTTCAAGTCTATAAAGAAGTATGCGCCGCATGCCATTCTATGAAATATGTTAGCTACCGCAACTTGGCGGCGCTTGGTTTCTCCGAGGCCGAAATCAAGGCGATCGCCGCGCAGGCCACGGTCAAAGACGGCCCGAATGACGAAGGCGAAATGTTTGAACGTCCCGGCCGCCCTTCGGATCGTTTGCCTTCGCCTTACGCCAATAAGCAGGCCGCCAGTGCCGCCAATAACGGCGCCGTGCCTCCGGATTTGTCCTTGATGGTTAAGGCACGTCCTCATGGTGCCAACTACATTCACGCTTTGCTGACTGGCTATGGCGAGCCGCCGCAGGATTTCGATTTGGGCCAAGGCATGAATTACAACAAATATTTCCCAGGCCATCAAATCGCCATGGCCGCGCCGCTTAACGAGGGCATCGTTTCCTATACCGACGGGACGGCAGCCAGCGTCGACCAAATGGCGCGCGACGTTTCCACCTTTCTTGCCTGGGCGGCCGAGCCGGAAATGGAAGACCGCAAGCAAACGGGCTGGCGCGTTTTGCTGTTCGTTGCGGCGATGGGAATCCTGTTTTACCTTAGCAAGCGCAAATTATGGTCTAAGGTTAAGTAGCCTTTAGAAGCCGTGCAATAATATTTCAAATTGCTTCACGTGAAGCAATTTGCACTTATTTGCCCCCGCTTTTCTGTCCTGAAAGCTTTTGGACGGCGCAGATTTTTCATATCATTTAGCTTTACGCAGCCTTTATATCCTGCGGGCTGATCCCCATAGTGTCTTGATGACGTTCTTTGTAAAAGCAAAGGGAAGCGCACTCGGCGCGTCAACTTGCTGAAAGGAGCTTGGATGAATAGCACACGGCAAACAAAAGGTTTTTTGATTCTTGCGGTCGCGATTCTGTTGGCGGTCATAGCTTATGCGGCATTAATTGTACCAGACCGCCGAACCGGCGCGGAAAAAGTTGGAGATGCCATTAGCGAGCTTCCAAACGGCCTTGATAAGGCAGCTCGCCAACTGGAAAACCGCACGCCGGGCGAAAAGCTGGGCGACCAGATCAGCGATTTTGGAGAAGAAGTTAAAGAGCAGACTGACAATTAATAGAACACAACTTTCTTAAATTTAAACACAACAAAGGAGAGCCTTAATGAAACGTTCTTTATTATCCTTGACCGCGATTGCGATGACGGCAGTTTTTGCCGCTGGCGCAGCCAATGCGGAAAGCTATAGCCCGGTTAAGGCAAGAAGCAATTCCGAAAAATCCAGCCTAGGCGTGACCGCGGATAAAAATGCGATTTCCGCCAGCCAAAGTTTTTTGAATAATATCAATTCCGCGCGTGTGGCGCTTGCCGTTAAGAACGGACCGCTTGCCAGCACTCATGTCAACGAGGCGCAAAAGAAGCTCAGCTATTTAAGAAGCCTCAGTGCAGAGCGGAGAGGAGTTTCCACGATTCAAAGCGGACGCGTAACTTATGATTCCGGCAGAAGCTATCGCTATTACCCGCTGGAAACTGGGCCGATCACGGTTAAAAGTATGAAAAAAGGTCCGTTCTGGCAGCAAGCCAGCGTCGCGGTTACCGATGCGGAAAGCGTTTATCTGACGTTGGATCTAAATGACGACAGCGCGAATGAGTATTTAAGTGAAGCCAAAAGATACATTGCCGCGAAAGAATACGAAGATGCTGATGACGAGCTGGCCGATTTGACAGATGCTATCGTGTCTGTTGACAATGAGGTGGCTTTGCCTTTGGTTAAGGCCCGCGACAATTTGGCTTTAGCACGCCACTTCGTGGTAGCAAAGAATTATGACGGTGCGCGTTATGCCCTTCGTCATGCCGATTCTGCGCTGGATGACATGGAAGACGACGAAAATTATGCCAACCGCCGTCAATCCATCGCCTCTATGCGCGAAGATGTCGCGGATTTGCAGGACGTTATCGCTAACAGGGTATGGACAAAATCGATTCTCGCCTGGAAAAATGGTGGAACGATATGAAGAATTGGACGGATCGGAACGTCTAAATCTAGGGAGTCTTCTCCGCTATGAAATGCGCCTTTCCGAAAAGAAGGGCGCATTTTTCTTTAGCACAGCAATAAGGATTTACAGAGGGAAGGGATGATCTTAAACTATGTTTATGAAAGAAACTGAACCAACCCCGGCTGCAGTGCTTTTTGCGCAGTAGCTGGATGTAGAAAGAGAGCGGATGCACAGGGCGCTGTTGTCGTCGGTGTCCCATGATTTAAAGACCCCTTTATCTTCCATCATAGGATCGTTGGAGATATTCCAAAGTCTGAGAGGCACACTTTCACAAAAACACAAAGAGCAGCTGCTTGCAACTGCCCTGGAAGAAGCTTATAGGCTTGACAATTTTATCACCAATATTCTCGATATGGCAAAGCTGGAAAGCGGCGCGATCAAGCCTGTAAAACGTTCGGCGCAAATGCACCACATATTGGAAGATTGCGTAATGCATCTTGGCCGCAAATTGGATGGTATCGAAATCACCATTAAGCAAAAAGATAATCCGATTGAAATTATAACCGATGCTGCTTTGCTGTGCCGCGCACTGTTCTTACTAGTAGACAATGCCGTAAATTCCGATGCGCCTGCAGTTTTTACAGCCGATTTACGCAGATTGGCGTTGATGCGCGCCAGCATCACGTCCGCGCTGAAAGGTTTGGTGACATAATCGTCCGCGCCAAGGTTCAGGGCGGCGGCGATTTCTTCGTCGGCTGAGCGCACCGAAAGCACTATGATCGGCACTTCCGACCATTGCCGCACCGCCGAGATAATCTCTTTGCCGTCCATGTCTGGTAGGCCGAGATCTAGCAAGATCAAATCCGGCTTAAGGGATACAACAAGCCGCAAGGCCTCTTTTCCTGTCGAGCTTTCTTCGATCTTGAAATTCGATGCGTCCAAAAAGATATGAAGCATCTTGCGGATTTGCGGCTCATCATCGACTATTAGGATGGTGTTCTTCTTCCCGTGCATTTTTGACTTCTTGAACTAAAAAAATATATTATAAAGGATAATCAAAGGAATAGGTATCCCAATAACCCATAGTAGTATGCTGCGCATCTTTGATCCTTTTGTTAGGTGAAACAACAATCTTTCTAGTTGCTTCTAATCGTTGTAAAAAAAATAGGTGTTTTTCGAGAAAACTACATAAAATTCCCATAAAAATGGAGTTTTTATATTTGTAAGAGTCATTGAAGTAAAATGGAATCCCCAGCCATGAACGAGCAAAATTGGAATAATGCGGATATAAAATTTTATTTAAGCGCGGGCGAAGCGTGGGAAGCTATGTATCAGGACTGTCTGAATGCGCAGGAATCCATCGAGCTTGAACAATATATTCTCAACAATGATGAGATAGGAAAAAGATTCGTCAAGCTGTTCGTTCAAAAAGCAAAACAGAGCATCCCAGTGCGGTTGATCCTGGATAAGGTGGGAAGCAGCAGTATGGTTTCTTCGCCAGAGATCAAGGAATTGCAGGATCATGGCGGGGAAGTGTTTTTTTATAACCCTATCACTTGGCTGCACATTTTTTTGCCGCACACTTGGTATCCAAGAAATCATATCAAAACGATGCTGATAGATTCCAAGATCGCCTATACAGGCGGTGTCTGTTTTGCGGCTTTTATGGCGAATTGGCGTGATACCCAGGCGCGATTTACCGGTGCCTTAGCAAAACAGGCGAAAGAAGATTTTGAACGCCTGTTAGAACAACTCAGGGAAAGAAAAAAACTGCGCCGCTTTATCCGCAACCGCAGAAAGGGCAGCTGGCTGCGGTATGTTGTCAGCAGGCCGCAGCTTGGCGCAAATCCGATATACAAAGAAATTTTAGGCCAAATTTATAAGGCCGAAAAGAAAGTTTGTATGGTTAGCCCGTATTTCATGCCGCCATTCCGCCTGCGGCGCGCTTTGCGGCTTGCCGTCCGGCGCGGCGTTAAGGTGCAGATTATGATGTCGGAAAAAACGGACGTTGCCCTGGCCGATTGCGTCAGCTATTCATATTTTCCGCAGATGTTGCGCGCAGGGGTCGAAATTCTGCTGTATAAAAAAAGCGTTTTACACGCAAAATACACTGTGGTTGACGGGACATGGGCGACGATAGGAAGCACCAATATCGATTATCTAAGCCTGATGCGCAACCGCGAGGCGAATTTGATCATCGACCAAATTCCGGTTGCTGCGGAATTGCAAAGCCATTTCGACCGGGATGTGCCTGATTGCATAGAGGTAACGAATAGTTTTTATGAGTCGCTTCCGCCTCATATAAAACTTGCAGGATTTCTTGGCCGATTTTTTAGGAAAATTTTATAATAATGCCTTTTAAAATTTTGTTCAGCAATATCGGCTATGCCAAAGACATCAATGGAACTTTGTCGCAGCATATATTTCGGTCTTGGCGGCATTTTTATTCCAGCGCCGAGATTCAGGCGAAGGCGCTGGCGCAATTGAAATCCATTATCAAGACTGAACAGCCTGATGTTTGCTGCCTTGTGGAAATAGACCAGGGGTCTTTTCATTCTTCAAATTTCAATCAGATACACGCCTTGCTGGATGAAGAATATAGTTTTCACGACATTGCCGACAAATACGGGCAGGGCAATCCGCTTGGTTTTCTGCCGCTGTTTCGGGGAAAAAGCAACGCCTTTCTGGCGAAAAAAAGCTTTGCGTTTGAAAGATTGTATTTCACCCACGGCACCAAGCGGCTGATCTACCGCATCGAATTGGATCACGGCATCAGTCTGATATTCGCCCATTTTTCCCTAAGTCGGAAAGTGCGAATCAGCCAATTTCTTGAAGTCAATAAATTGGTGCGCTCAGCCAAAGGTGGGGTTGTTCTAATGGCCGATTTTAATATCATGCACGGATTCAAGGAATTGGCGCCACTGCTGCAGGATACAGATTTGCAAGTCATGAATAGAGAAGACGAGCATACTTTTATGTTTCATAAGAGAACTTTGGCGCTTGATCTTTGCATTTGCTCCGCCTCTTTGCAAAAGCGCGCCAGCCTGCGCATCATTCCGCAGCCTTTTTCGGACCATGCGGCATTATTGCTGGAATTTTAGGAAGCGGATTTTATAAGGCTTCTATCAAGGATTCCAGCTCTGTTTCCGCTTCTTGCAGCTCGGTTTGTAGCTTGGCATAGTCCACGTTCAACTGCGCCAATTTATTCTGATCCGCTTTTTCGTTAAAGCAAGCGGCTATGTCTGCCTCGATCTTGTCTTTTTGCAGCCTCATCGCGGTTATTTTCTGCTCCAGCTTTTCGGTTTGCTTTAAAGGATCGGGGCTTTTTTTGCTTTTGCCGGGAACTTCCTTTTTGCCGCCGTCTTTTTCCTCGCGGCGCTGGCGTATGACATATTGGCGGTATTCGTCTAAATCTCCGTCGAAAGGCTTACATTTGCCATCGGCGACAACCCAAAGCTGGTCGGCGACGCATTCGATCAAATGCGGATCGTGGCTTACCAGAATGATCGCGCCTTGGTAATTGTTCAGTGCCTGGATCAGCGCCTCGCGCGCGTCCATGTCCAAATGGTTGGTCGGCTCGTCTAAAAGCATGATGTGCGGCGCGTGATAGCTCATCAAGCAGAACAGCAGCCTGGCCTTTTCCCCGCCGGAAAGCTCGCCAACCTTGGTGTCGGCTTTGTGCTTGTCGAAGCCGAATTTATAAAGCGCGCTGCGGACTTTTACTTCGGAACTTTCCTTCATCGCTTCTTGCATGGTTTGAAAGGGCGTCTGCTTGACATCCAATTCGTCGGTTTGGAATTGGGCGAAATATCCGACTTTTAGCTTGGATGATTTGGTGATCTTGCCGGACAGGGGATCTAGCCGCCCCGATAGTATCTTTACCAACGTGGATTTGCCGTTGCCGTTCGCCCCCAAAAGCGCGATGCGGTCGCCTGCGTCGATGTTAAGATTAAGGTTTTTCAAAACCGGCTTGTCCGGCGCATATCCCGCATCCAGTTTTTCCAACTGGATCAGCGGCGATTTCAGCTCGCCGGGGTCGGGAAAAGTAAAAGCGGTGACGCGTTCGGCGATCACGGCATCGACGATATCCATCCGCTCGATGGCTTTCAGGCGGCTTTGCGCCTGGCGTGCCTTGCTGGCCTGGGCGCGGAAACGGTCTACGAATTTCATCATATGCGCTTTTTGCGCCATCTGCTTTTCATGCAGGGCCTGTTGGCCCATCAGCCTTTCGGCCCTGGTTTTTTCAAAAGTATCGTAATTTCCGGTATAGGAAATAAGCTTTTGGTTCTCCAAATGCAGAATATGGGTCGCGGTTTTATTCAAAATGTCCCGGTCATGACTGATGATCACGAGGGTTTCACGGTAACGCATCAAAAAGCTTTCAAGCCAGATCAAAGATTCAAAATCTAAATGGTTGGTAGGCTCGTCCAAAAGTAGCACATTGGGCTGTTGGAACAACACCGCCGCCAAAGCGACGCGGGCGCGCCAACCCCCGGAATAGGACGAAATGGGTCTGTTTTGCGCCTCTTGGTCGAAGCCAAGTCCGGCAAGGATGGTGGCGGCGCGGGATGGCGCGTCATACGCGCCGATTTCATTCAGGCGTTCATATATATCGCCGATGCGGTTCATATCCTCGGTCGTTTCGGCTTCATGCAGCAACGCGGCGCGTTCCGTGTCGGCGGCAAGGACGATGTCTATGATAGGGGTCTCATCGTCCGGAAGGTCCTGGCGCACCATGCCGATGCTGGCGTTTTTGATCAGAGAGATTTTGCCGCCATCGGTTGGAATTTCCCCGGAAATCAACTTGAATAGCGTGGTTTTTCCAGCGCCGTTCGGGCCGATCAGCCCGATGCGGTGCCCTGCGGGTATGTTGACGCTAACATTGTTAAGCAGCGTGCGGCCGCCGACGCGGTAAGTAATATCCTGTATAGAAAGCATAAACCCAAAAGTCCTAAAAACGTGAAAAAGAGCCAGAGTTTTATGGGTTTTTAGGGCAAAGCGCCAGTAAAAAGCGCGCTAGTCTGCTATATAGGCGTTTTTCTGCGGCGTTTCCGATGCCGAGGATTTTTCCGCCGGCATAACATGAAGTAGGCATAGACCCTGATTCCGACAATCTACGGTTAGGGCCTTGGTTTTATCTGGTGTCGCCATCTCATCGGCAGAACGCAAATACAAAAAAATACACCGGCATCTTTTATGATGCCGGTGTATGCATATCATAGGCGTAATTTTTAGCCGATTGCCGCTTTTTTCAACCTTGCCAGCGGACGGATTTTGACGCGGACGGATGCGGGTTTCGCAGCCGCTTTCATCATTTCCCCGGTTGCGGGATTGCGGATCAAAGTTCCGGCCTTGCGCGCAGGAACTTTGCGCAGGCTGACTTTGAACAGGCCTGGGAACATGAATTCGCCTGCGCCGCTTGGATGAACTGATCCCATCATGATCGATTCCAGATGGGTCAAGATATCTGCAATTTGCTTGCGCGGCAAATCGCTTCCTTCGGCAAGCAAGCCGATCAAGGCCGACTTAGTCAATCTACCTTTGATGGGACGGATGCCGACGGATTTGGTTTTCTTCTTTGTTTTGCTAGCCACAATATTCTCCTTTAATGAAAGCTATACACTTTGAACGACACATGAATGCCATTCAGCCATTGGTTATAAACCGAAATCGAACAATCGTCATGCAATATTTATCGTCAAAACAAGGGTGTGGATGCATTTGTGGCAAGTTTGAAGATGCCCTGTGCATGGGGGTAGCCACCGCCTAGCCAACCTAGGCGCGTTTTCGCACACGCCTTAGGTCGAATAATAGTTGATAAATTCGACTGGATGCGGCGTATGCTCAAGATCATAGACATCCGCCATGCGCAACTCGATATAGGCATCGATCATGTCGTCGTCGAACACGCCGCCCTGGGTCAGGAATTTGCGGTCGGCATCCAAAGCCTGCAAAGCTTCGCGCAAAGATCCGCAAACGGTAGGAACCTTGGCCAGTTCTGCCGGGGGCAGGTGGTATAAGTCCATATCCATCGCCTTGCCGGGGTTGATCTTGTTTTTAATGCCGTCGATACCGGCCATCAGCATCGCGGCGAACCCCAAATAGGGGTTGCAGGCGGGATCGGGAAAGCGCACTTCGACCCGTTTGGATTTTTCGCCGACAGAAAAAGGAATCCGGCAAGAGGCCGACCGGTTGCGCGCGGAATAGGCCAGCAGCACCGGAGCTTCAAAACCGGGGATCAGGCGCTTATAGCTATTGGTGGTCGGGTTGGTGAAGGCATTGATCGCGCGGGCATGCTTGATGATGCCGCCGATATAGTGCAATGCGGTGTCCGACAAATCGGCGTATTTTTTGCCTGCGAAAAGCGGCTGGCTGCCTTTCCACAAAGATTGATGCACATGCATGCCGGATCCGTTGTCGCCCTTTATCGGTTTCGGCATGAAACAGGCGGATTTGCCGTGCATGTGGGCGACGTTATGCACCACATATTTATAGATTTGCACATGGTCGGCGCTGTTGACGAGGGTGGAAAATTTGATACCTAATTC
This sequence comes from uncultured Alphaproteobacteria bacterium, assembly GCA_964427785.1. Lineage (GTDB taxonomy): Bacteria > Pseudomonadota > Alphaproteobacteria > SHNJ01 > SHNJ01 > CAYRVJ01. Next base: position 11,921 of record CAYRVJ010000014.1, read on the forward strand.
ATGCTGCGCCGCTGCGACCTCGTGATGATGCTTTTCCACGGGAACGCCCATTTCCGCCAAGGTGGTCAGCATTTCCGAACGCAGATCCTGCGCGGAATCCACAGGGGCGCAAGGAAAATAGCCGCCCTTGACGCCGGGGCGGTGGCCCAGATTGCCTATGCCGCCATTGGCTGCGTAATCGCGTCCCGAATTATGCGGACTTTCGGATGAATCCAGGAAATAAAACCCTTCGTTCATGCCGACATTGAAACGCACATCGTCGAATATGAAAAATTCCAGCTCCGGCCCGAAAAAGGCTTTGTCGCCGGTGCCGGATTTTGAAATATAGGCCTCGGCCCGTTTGGCAATGGAACGTGGGCAGCGGTTATAGGCTTTGCCCGACAATGGCTCCCGCACGTCGCACAGCACGACCAGCGTCGGCTGCGCCGCAAAGGCGTCCATCACCGCCGTGGACGGATCGGGGATCAAGGTCATGTCGGATTCGTTGATCGCTTTCCATCCCGCGATGCTCGATCCGTCGAATTGAAAACCTTGCTTGAAAAACGCCTCGTCGATGGTTTCGACCGCCTGGGTCAGATGGTGCCATTTGCCACGGCTGTCGGTAAAGCGCATATCGACAAAACGGATATCGTGATCTTTGATGATTTGCTGGAATTTTTTGATGTCGGACATGGGGCATGCTCCGCAGGTGGGGGTGTGGGGGTATTTATTTATATGCGCCGCAGCATAGCCCTGGCAATAACCAAGGCCAGCCCGGGCCAAGCTATGCACAATTTTCTGTTAAACTTTTGGCAAGGAAGGATCTGCTATAATTGCGGCAAGGATTATTCCCATGGCCACGCAAAAAACCTGGAAAGACTGGTTTCCGGGAATCGACAATGACGACAAAACCTTAGGCGAATTGCTGCAAACCCTGCCCGGCAACCCGCCGGGCGATATCCATTGGCTGGTGCGCTTGATCGAAAATCCCAAAAGCCGGTTTCATTTGCCGGGGGCGGTGGATCTGTACCGCCATGACTGCATTCATATCATATTGGGCAGGGGGCTTTTGGCGCAGGACGAAGCGTTTGTCGTCGGGTTCACTATGGGAGCCGCCAGCAACATAAAGCCGTGGCATAGGCATGTTTTCAAATTCGTGGCGCGGTTTTTGTATCCGCGCATTTACCGCCTGAAAAAAAGGCATTTGCAAATTTACGATATGGCGTTCGACATGGTGCGGCAAAGCGCGTGCCGCGACATTCAGGACGTGGATTTCAAATCGTTGGAAAATTTGACTTTAGGGGAAATCAGGCACAGGCTGGGTATTGATAAAAGCGCGATCAAAGCGTCTTTTGCGCGGGAAATAGAAATTTTGCCGAAGACAAAGGCAAGTCAAAGGTTGATTGCGTAAGTATTACCTGTCGCGTAGTTCTTGCTTCAAGTGCCATACGCACCATTTGGCAAATAATTTGCGGGGGCCGTCTTCTGTAGGCGCTATTCTCTCACGATACTCAGCTAATTCGCGAATAGTAGCGTCAGGATTATTAGAAGACCAGTCTCTAAAACAGTCGTGCCGGTTTTCAAAATCTTTTTCATGTGCCGCAATTAGCTCGGGCGTGTTCAGAGGGTTTTCATCCATGATTCTTAATAGGATATTTTTTCTAAAAAGTCAAATTTGAAGCCGTGTCATCCCGGACCAGCGAAGCGCGATCCGGGATCCAGGGGTTCGGACACCGTTTTTGTGGTTCTGGATTCCGGCTTTCGCCGGAGTGACAAATTGGGTTGTAACCGTCAACTGTAATTGTCAACTAGCCTGCCGTTCAGGCCGCCAGCATTTTTTGCATCGGCTGGTGATCCAATTTCAGGTCTTGCGCCACGGCTTCGTAGGTGACCGCGCCAAGGCAGACATTCAGCCCATTGGCCAGATGCGGATCCTCGATCATCGCTTTTTTCCAGCCCTTATTGGCCAGAGCCAGCGCGAAAGGCAAAGTCGCGTTGTTCAGCGCAAAAGCCGATGTACGGGCGACCGCGCCGGGCATATTGGTGACGCAGTAATGCACTATATCATGCATCTTATAGGTCGGATCGGCATGGGTGGTTGGCCTTGCGGTTTCGATGCAGCCGCCCTGGTCGATGGCGACGTCCACAATCACCGAACCGGGGATCATGTTTTTGACCATTTGTTCGGTCACCAATTTCGGGGCCGCCGCGCCGGGAACGAGCACGCCGCCGATCACCAAATGCGCCGTGCGCACTTGTTCTTCGATCGCGTCGGTGGTCGAAAATACGGTGGTTAGGCGCGTGCCGAACTGAAAATCCAACTCGTGCAGGCGTTGCAGGGAACGGTCGATCACGCTGACGCGCGCGCCAAGGCCGATGGCCATGCGCACCGCGTTGGTGCCGACCACGCCGCCCCCCAAAACGACGACTTTGGCTTGCTGTACGCCAGGCACGCCGCCGAGCAGAACGCCCGCTCCGCCCTGTTCTTTTTCCAAACAATGCGCGCCGACCTGGATCGACATGCGGCCCGCAACCTCGCTCATCGGGGCGAGCAGGGGCAGGCGGCCATAACGGTCGGTCACGGTTTCATAGGCGATGGCGACGGACTGCGATTTCATCAAGCCTTCGGCTTGTTTTTTATCGGCGGCCAAATGCAAGTAAGTGAAAAGAATCTGGCCCTTTTTCAGCATGGCGCATTCTTGCGGCTGCGGCTCTTTAACCTTGATAATCATGTCGGCGACGTCGAACACTTTGGCCGCGTTATCCAATATTTTGGCCCCTGCCGCGCTGTAATCCGCGTCCTTGCAGCCGATGCCTTCGCCGGCATTTTTTTCGACATAAACTTCATGGCCGTTTTTGATCAATTCGCGCACGCTCGATGGCACAAGGCCGACGCGGTATTCGTGGGCTTTAATTTCTTTTGGCACGCCGATTTTCATGATGGGATTCCCGTTGGGTTGTGAAGGAGTGTTTGGTTCAGGCCCGGGAATCTGCCTTATTTTTATAACAATGCAAAGAGGAAGCTGTGCATTGCAACAAATAAAGCAGAAATATGTTAATATAAATCTAACGATATCTAAATATTAATCTTAAAAACAATCAATAAGCATATGTAATAAAACGGAAAATAACCTTCTAGTAACACTTTAGCTTTATTCTGGATTTGTATCTTAAGGGGAAGATCCAGTGCATAAGGGTTGGCGTTCAGGGCTTGAGGGTACGGTTTTATCGAAAAGGGCTTTTTGCGAAAAAGCCGCCAAAACCGCTTTGCTTGCAACCGCGCTGAACGCTTTGCCGTTCCTAAGTCATGAAGGAATATCCGCCGAAAGTTTGGGTTTTGAAAAGGACAACATTGGCAAGCCGCTGTCCGGCCGCAAGCCCAAGATGTTCGATACCATGGAAATAGGGCTGGGCGAGCCTGGAAAATATATTCCGCGCGTTGACAGCCTGAAAGCCGCGATAAATCAAGGCGCAAGCGGTCAGAACGAAATGGCGAATGCCTGGCGGCAAATGCTGGCCACGGCCAAGGACAAGGATCCGATGACCCAAATGAATCTGGTCAACGGCTTTTTCAATCAAGTAAAATACATTTCCGACACCAGGGGCGCGGACCGGTGGAAGACGCCTTTGCAATTCATGTATGAAGGCGGCGATTGCGAAGATTACGCCATCGCCAAATTCGTCAGCCTGCGGATTTTAGGATATCATCCGGATAGAATCCGGCTTGTGCTCGTCGACGATGCCGTGACGGGACAAGAGCATGCGGTCGCCGCAGTGTACTATGATGGTTATATTCTTCTTTTAGACAATATGCTTAGAAGTGTTTCTTACAGTGATAATTTAAGTAATTACAATCCGATTTGCTCGCTTACAGAAAAAAAGCTCTGGGTTCACTGGAAGCCAGGAAAATCCGGCAACAGCGTGGCCGAGCTGCAACAAAGATTTTCCAAGAAAAGTTAAAATTTCAGCCTTTGTCTGTTAATTGCTGCAATCCCAACATTTAAAGTGTATAGATACCCTTTAAAGATTTTAACTTGTGGGGAGTGTGGCAATGCGAGCTTTTAGCATAAATAGAACTTTTGTTTTTGGGGCCTTGGCTTTGGCGGCAAGTACCGCTTATAGTGGCGTTTTGCACGCGGCCAGCTTGTCTGAGGCGGTGCAAAAAACCTTGAACACCAACCCCGATATGGTGATTGTTCTTAGCGATAAGGAAATCGCTGCGGCGGAAAAAAG
>CAYRVJ010000014.1:16232-17415 GCA_964427785.1 uncultured Alphaproteobacteria bacterium
TTGTCCGGCACAAAGGGACATGATTTGGACGGCATTCAAGGCGACAACGACCGCGCCTCTGCGCTGGTCGTCATGCGTTGGAATTTATTTAATGGCGGATCGGATGTAGCGCGCAAAGACGCGGCGTTGTTGCGCCGCTCCCGCGCCAAAGACGTCGTCGCCCGTAACGAGCGTATCGCGTCCGAAGAAACCCGTTTTGCCTGGAACGCGCTTAGCTCCGCCCGCGAAAGGGTCAACACTTTGCGCAATGTGGCGGAATCAAACGAGCGCGTGCGTGATGCGTACCGCAAGCAATTTGAACTAAGTCAGCGCAGCTTGCTGGATCTTTTGGATTCGGAAAACGAGCTGTTCTTGTCCAGAAGCGATTTGGTCACGGCGGAATATACCGCGCTTTTCGCGGCTTACCGTCTGATGGCTTCGATGGGCACTTTGGTCGGCCATTTTGGCGTCACGGTTCCCGAATTGCAAAAGGTCAGCGCCAAGTAAACGCTGGCTTATAAACTTTTTACAACCCCCCCCGCCAAAAGCGGGGGTTTTTTATTAACACTTTATAAACTTTTGTGTTGAAGTTTGTATCTTTTTAGGGTATAGTATTTATAGATTGTTAATATTTGTAAATAGATTACACTGAAACACCAAAAAACGGCCAAAAACAGGGCTAAGCAAACTAGGTAGAGAAAAATGGCAAATTCCAAAATCACCGCATCGCCGAAATTGGCCGCTATGGTCAAAAAAACCTTGATCGAGGCCAAACCGGGCCAGGAAATCAAGCTCAATGTCGACCTGTCCGACGTCAAGGTCGCGGTCGATGGCGATAACCTGGTTATTACCAAGCAATCCGGCGAAAATTTGGTTTTGGTCGATTTGATCACCATGGCAGCCGCCGAAAACCCGCCCATGTTAAAATTGGCCGATGGCGACATTATTCCGGCCCCCGATCTTTTGAATTTACTGGCGCGTTTGGGCGCGATTGAAACCGCCGCAGGCGGCGAGGCTGGCAATAGCGGCGCGGCTTTTTCCGCATTTGATCCTGCTTTGCATTTGCCTGGATTGCGTCCCATCAACGATGCTTCTTTGGGTGCGGCTGCGGATGATATCTTGTCCAGCAGCATTGCCCGCAATGATTTATTGACGATTGGCGCGAATGTGGCTCCACCACCACCCCCGCCACCTCCGCCGCCAC
>CAYRVJ010000015.1:0-16293 GCA_964427785.1 uncultured Alphaproteobacteria bacterium
TCCTCGTTGCGCACCAGCGCGCCGAAATCATAGGCGACCTCGCGCTGGCCATCGTCGTTCGCATCCTGCTTTTTCTGGCACAGATCGGCGTTGGCGCGCAAAATCGGATAGGCAGCGCGGATCAGGCGCTTATATTCCTTGTCATAGTTTTTGACGATCACCTCGCGTTGTTTTTCCGCCTCGCCCATAACTTCGGCGGTGTCGTGTTTGGGCAGGCGCGAGGAAACGGTCTGGCAGGCGGTCAAATTGATCAGTATCAAAAGGATCAGGCCGATCAAGGGCAGGGGCAAGGAATGCGTCAGGGAAATCAGGCGTTGCATGAAACCTCCGAAGGAATTCAGTTTGTTCTACTATTGTTCTTTTTATCTGTCAAGGGGGTAAAATAAGGGGGCTAAAAGATAAAGGGCGGGTTTTACCCCGCCCTTGTCTGTCCTGCATAGTAATGATTTGATAATTAACCCTTGGAATTTGTCCGCGCGAAACGCGCCAGCATGGCTTCAAGTGCCGCCGCGCCTTGCTTGGCCACGGGAGTAACATTATTCTTGTATGCCAAAAGCAGCGCTTCGGCCAAGCCGTCCTTGTCCATACCCGCGCCGATCGTCGCGGCGCCAAGGACGATTTTGTTATGCGGCATATTTTGGCGGCAAAGTTCAATGTCTTCGGACGTAAACTTCGCGCCCCTGCCAAACAAATAAAGGGCGACATTCGGTCTTTTGGTGCGGATGGCGATTTCAACCAGCCTTTTGCGGTCGAACGGGTGTTCGGGTAAATTCAGCGCTGCATCCGGCGTTGCGGCTTGCTTCCTGAATAAACCGTCCATATGCTGCTTGATGGCGGCAAAGCCGATGCCGTGATCGCAAAAGATATCCGCAATCTTTGATGACGTATCGGCGTCTAAAAGCATAGAGGGTGTTTCCGGCTGTGCCAGGGTGGCGGGCATAAAAACGCCGCCTTGTTGCGCTTGTTGCTTAAAAAAGTCTGAAGCTTTTTCCCTTGCCGCTTCGATGGTGATTCCGATGTCTGCAAAAACTTTGACGGGAACGCTGGTATCGTCATCGCCGGTGCTGCGGATCAATCCCAGAAATAAATGTTCCGTTCCGATGTGGGAATGTCCTAATTCCCGCGCTTCTTCAATTGCGAATTCGATAACTTTTTTGGCGCGGTCGGTCATTGGCAATTTGCCCGCGCTGACTTTGCTGATTCCTTTTGTAAACCTGTTACCAATATCGTTGCGAAGATCATCGAAATTTTTACCGGGCAGCAATTCATTCAATAGTCTTGCGCCGGTGTTGGCGTTTGGCCCCTCTTTAATTAGGCCCAGCAACATATGTTCGGGGCCGATTTGCTCATGATCGAAGCTTTGCGCCGCTTGATTGGACAGCGCCATGATTTTTTTGGCCCTGTCGGTGAATTCTTCGAACATGAAAGCTCCTATAAATTTGTTTTTATCAGGGTTTAAATTATTCGGCTAAGATACAATGTATTTTGTAAAACTCAATCTATTAATCCAAAATGTACATCCAGTAAATATATGAAATAAAATGATAAATAATATTAAGTATCTTATTAAGATCAGTAATGTTTTTTTCGGTATACAAACATAAAGGCCGGTTTTATAGTTCGGCCATGATCGAATCATCCCCGGAAAGCCTTGCGGAATTATTGCCGAATATTTTTGCGGCTTCAGGGCAGCAGCAAGAAGATGCACATGATACCGTTTTGCGTGGCATTAACGACGCCGGCCACGACGCCATCAATCGGATGGTATCAGATGCTCTCGATCTTCCCGAAGAAATATGGGATAAGCTCGAGTTATTGCAAGGCCTTGTGCAAAAATTTAAAAAGGCCGAGCGTCTTTACACGATAAGACAACGGGAATTTCAAGAATTTCTGCGCGGCTTGGCTGCGACCGCAAGACAAATCGACGCCTTGGCGCAAGATTTCAGCAGGCCGAATCGGTACAAGCAATACCCGGAATTCTGCCTGATGATGGCGTGTATCTTGCCGGGGTCTTTGCGCTGCTCTGCGACTTTGGTTCCCGCAATGCCAGGACGCCCGATGCGGTTGAAGGCGATTGCGGGCATTTTGTCCGAAGAGAACAAAGTCCAAGAGTATCAAGAGTATAAAGACATTGTGGTTTATGATGCGGCGAGTGAGAAATATCTGGTCTGGGAAAAGAATTTTGGGCATTTTATCGGTACCGATGGAAAAAAAATCAAAGCGCAGTTTGTCCATTCAACGGAACCTAAGCCGTTTTACGAAAAATTGAACCGAGAATATGCGGCGCTTGCAGAGCGTGCGGCCGATGGGACGAATCAAGAAATACCGCCCGAACATTTCAGAAATCTTGCGCTTTATTTCGCGCTGGGGCTTGGCGGCGAGGGCATGATGCCGGATTTTGAAAAGGCATGGCGCTATGCCAAAATCGCCGCCAAAAGATGGGATTCGGCCCAGCCCAGCCCGGATCGGGAATGTTTGGCTTTTTACCGGCAATATGTTGATCTTGCCATGAACACGGAACGTTACGGCACGTGGAAAATTCCCGAAGAAGACAGAACCATTATAGATCGCGAAACATCGGTATTTCAAGGCTTCCTCCGCGATTGGGCGTCAGGGAAATTGCCCGGGATTGCCCGCCAAGATGTGCTGGCGCTTGTCGGCAAGGTTGCGAATGTTTGGGGCAATCAGCGGCTTGCGGATTTGCATGAAAATCTATCCGGCAAAGAGCGTGTGCGGGATAAAGCCGCAGAACAAGCCGCGCGCGCGCAATTGCGCCGCTTGCTGGGCCGTAACTCTCGCTAGAATCTAACGCTATCCATATCCAGCGCATGGATGATATGCGGCGCCGAAGAAAGCGGTCTTTTTTCGATCCAATCCAAAATATCCCGCCAATATTTTCCGCCGTCCAAATCGCGCAGCAACATGTGATAGCCGTCTTTATAATAGGCGATTTGCCAGGCCGCGTTTTCCGGCAGGCGTTTCAACATGGCGCGCATGGCGGCGGGCGGGATGATTTCGTCGTTGCCGCCATATAACACCAATGTCGGCAAATGGATGTTGGCGCTTTGCTCCAACGCTTCGTCCATCAAATCGGTCATGCCATACAGCGTTTCGGTCCTGGCGTTTTTCAAAACCAAGGGATCGGCGGCAAGCTGCCGCAGCATTGGGATATTATCGGATGGCTGCAAATCCAAATGCTTGCCGCTTAAATGCAGCCAGGGCGCGACATGCGTTGCCGCCCAAAGCGCCATGACCTGAAAAGGATTCATCGCGGCGCGGCCCCACACGGCGGGCGCGATCAGGATCATGCCGCTTAATCCCAAGGGCGGGTTATCGGCGGACGCCAAAATCGAAACCGCCCCGCCCATCGAATCGCCCAAAAGATAAATCGGCAGACCCGGATAATCGCGATGCAGCGTTTCAATCATATGCCGCGCGTCCTGCGCCAGGGTTTCTGCCCCGGCCCAAAGCCCGGCATCTTTGTTTTTGCCGAATCCTCTTTGGTCATAGGCGAATACCGAATATCCCTTATCGCGCCAGAATGGGGCCGGGTTCGCAAAAGCGTTGCTGTAATCGTTGAACCCATGCAGCGCGACGATAATCCCCTTGGGCTTTGCGGCGCGGTATTGCGCCAGCGGCAGGGCGCGGCCATCCGGGGTTTGGAAATAAGTTTCGGCGATCAGCATCGGAAAAGTACCGTCCTTGGGCGCGGCGAAATGGATTTGGCAGCCGCAGGCCAAAAGAATCAGCGCGGCCAACAAAAACTTGCCAAAAACCCTGTTTTGCTTATGATGGGCCTTCATAACAACATCCTTCACTATATCTTATTCTTTGTAAAAATCATGACCATCAAATCTGCCGAAACCATTATTGTCGAATCCCGTGTCCTGAATTGCGATGGCGGCGAAGGCGCGCTTGGCCATCCGCGCGTATTTTTGAATATGGGCGGCGAGCGCAACATAGACTGCCCCTATTGCGGGCGGCATTTCGTTCTGGACGCCCATGCCGGCGCCGATCACGGCGCGCATTAGGCGATGGCGCAAAGCAAGAAAAAGCACCTTTACCTTATCGACGGCTCCGGCTTTATATTCCGCGCCTATCACGCGCTGCCCCCTTTGACGCGTCCCGATGGCACGCCGATCGGCGCGGTGTATGGCTTTACCAATATGCTTTTGAAATTGATCGAAAAGGCCGAGGCGGATGAAGATCTCGATTATATCGCGGTCATTTTCGACGCCGCGCGCAAAACCTTCCGCAACGATATTTACCCGGAATACAAGGCTCACCGCCCGCCCGCGCCGGACGATCTGATCCCGCAATTTGCACTGGTGCGCGACGCCGCCAAGGCCTGCAACGTGCCGGGCATAGAGCTTTCCAATTTCGAGGCCGACGATCTGATCGCATCCTATGCCAAGGCGGCCTGCGCCAAGGGGTTTGAGGTGACGGTGGTCACGGGCGACAAGGATATGATGCAGCTTGTGGCCCAGGGCGTGAAATTGCAAGACCCGATCAAGAACAAGCCGATCAACGGCCCCGAGGTTATGGAAAAATTCGGCGTCACGCCCGACAAGGTCGTCGATGTGCAGGCGCTTGCCGGCGATTCGACCGACAATGTGCCCGGCGTTCCCGGCATCGGCGTGAAAACCGCAGCCGAGCTGATCAACGCCTATGGCAATCTGGAAAGTCTTTTGGCCAAGGCTGCGGAAATTAAGCAGCCGAAACGCCGCGAGGCGTTGATAAACCATGCGCAGGATGCGCGCGTATCAAAACAGCTTGTGACGCTGAAAGACGATGTGCCGCTGCCCTTGCCGCTCGAAGATCTGATCGCAAAGCCGCTGGATAGGGGGCAATTGGCGGAATTTTTGCGCGCACAAAATTTTAAAACCATGCTGGCGAAATACTCGGTGTCCGGTGTGCAGAGCGCGGTGTCCAGTAACCCAGAAAAAACCGCCTCCATAACGGCACATCCGGAAGCGCGCTCTATGGAAGTAAATGTACCGCATACGGCACACCGTCCACCGCACACCGAATACAGCCTGATTCAAACCATCGAACAGCTGGACGCATGGCTTGCGAAAATGCCGCCATTCGGCGCTTTGGCGGTGGATGTGGAAACCGACTCGCTGTCGGCGGTGTCGGCGAATCTCGTTGGGATTTGCCTGTCCTATAAACCGGGTATCGCCTGTTATATTCCCCTTGGCCATAAAAAGCCGGATCAGGGGTTGGATTTCAGCGGCGACGGCAAAGCGGATTGGACGCAAATCCCGCTGGCGCAGGTCGCAGAAAAATTAAAACCGATCATGGCGAATCCCGCGATCATGAAGACCGGGCATAATTTGAAATACGACCTGCAGGTTCTGCGCCGCTATGGCATCGACATTTCGCCGCATGACGACACCATGCTGATGTCTTATGTTCTAGAGGGCGGCAAGCATGGCCATGGCATGGATGATCTGGCCAAAATGCATCTTGGCCATGACACGATCAAATTCAAGGACGTGACGGGATCTGGCAAAAACAAGATCACCTTCGATCTTGTGTCGCTGGACAAGGCGTGCGAATACGCCGCAGAAGACGCCGATATCACTATGCGGTTTTACGATTTTTTCAAGCCGCGCCTGCCGCTTGAGGCGTGCAAAAATCTTTACGAGACGATTGAGAATCCGCTTGTGCCCGTGATCGCGGATATGGAAAGCGCCGGGGTTTTGATCGACCGCGATTTGCTTCTGTCGCTAAGCGGGGAATTCGGCGCAAGGCTTGCGGATTTGGAAAAAGAAATCCACGCGCTGGCGGGGGGCAAGGAATTCAACCTGGCCTCGCCCAAGCAATTGGGGCAAGTTTTGTTCGAAGATATGAAATTGCCCGCGCCATCCAAAACCAAAACCGGCGCCTATTCGACCGATGTCGGCGTGATGGAAGATTTGGCGGCATCGGGCCATGCGATCGCGCAAAAGATTTTGGATTGGCGGCAGCTCGCCAAACTGAAATCAACCTATACCGACGCGCTGATCGAACAAACCAATCCCAAAACCGGCCGCGTGCATACCAGTTTTCATATGGCGCTGACCAATACCGGGCGGCTGTCTTCGACCGACCCGAATTTGCAAAATATCCCGATCCGCACCGAAGAAGGGCGCAAAATCAGGCGCGCTTTTATCGCGCCCGCAGGGCATAAATTGATCGCCGCCGATTACAGCCAGATCGAATTGCGCCTGATCGCCGAAATGGCGGATGTGAAATTGCTGAAACAAGCGTTCCATGATGGCGTCGATATTCACGCGCTGACGGCATCCCAGGTTTTTCATTTGCCGCTGGACCGCGTGACCGACGATGTGCGCCGCAACGCCAAGGCGATCAATTTCGGCATTATTTACGGCATTTCCGCATTCGGGCTTGCCCGGCAAATCAATGTGTCGAACACCGAGGCCAAGGATTTTATCGCGGCCTATTTTGCGCGCTTTCCCGAAATCCGCGATTTCATGGAATCGCAAAAGGAATTCGCGCGCGCCAATGGTTTTGTGAAAACATTGTTCGGCCGCAAATGTTTCGTGCCCGGTATCGCCAGCAAGAACGGCGCGGAACGCGGATTCGCCGAACGCCAGGCGATCAACGCGCCGTTGCAGGGGACCGCGGCGGATATCATTAAAAGAGCCATGGTGAAAATGCCGCAATCGTTGCGCGGCGCGGGATTGTCGGCGCGGATGATTTTGCAGGTGCATGACGAATTATTGTTGGAGTGCATAGAGGCGGAATTGGACGCGGCGCAACAAATTGTGCGCGATGTGATGCAAAACGCCGCCCTCCCCGCCGTTCCAATTTCCGTGCCCTTGAGCGTGGATGTGAGTGTTTCGGATAGATGGTCGTAAGACGAGTGTCTAGTGTTTGGTGTGGAGTGTTTAGGGTTTAGGGGTTTGTCATCCCGGGCTTGACCCGGGATCCATAACCCTGCTTCAGAAAAATAGATAGAGAGCATGGATCCCGGATCGCGGCGGACAAGCCGCCTTGTCCGGGATGACGTTCTCTGAAGAGAATATAATCTCGTAGACATATTAGAATTTAGCGGCACAATGCCGTTATGAAAAAATCCAACAAAAAGCGCTATTGCTTTGATGAAAGAATCACCATTTTGATTCTGGCGCCGGACGGGGAAATTCTGCGCGAAATGCCGGGCGATGCCCCGCGCGATTACGCGCGGGCGGTGCGGTTGGTAAAGCGGTTGAATCGGAAGGCATAGCTTAATGCGTGGTGATCCCTCGTATTCACTCGGGATGACAACCCAACGCGTCATCCCGGGCTTGACCCGGGATCCATAATCCTGCTTCAGAAAAATAGATAGAGAGCATGGATCCCGGATCGCGGCGGCAAGCCGCCTTGTCCGGGATGACAATTGATCCCTAAACTAAAAAACCCCGGCTATTTTCAGAATCCGCACAAAGGCGAAAAAGCCGATGGCGGTGGCAAGGGCGGAGATCATCATCGCCAGCGCGATATGGATATTCTGCTTGATCAAATAGGGCAGCAGGATAAAAAATATCAGCGACGGGATAATCAGCCAAAAAGTCTTGTACGACACATCGGCGACGCGCGCCGCATCGCCCGTATCGTAATACAGCCACAAAAGCGCCAAAACCGTGGTCACATGCAAGGATGCCAGAATCGCCGCGGCAAAGCTGGACCTGCGCCCGATTTCGGCGATGATCGCGACCATGATCGCCGACGAAAAAACCTTGATCCAAAATCCGCCCATCAATTGCTCCTTTGAAAAAAACGGGCCTTTGGTGTTGGCCCATTTTCAAGAGACTCATGGTGAACTTGTCGAACCATGGGCTATTTATCCTCCCATCCTTCGACAGGCTCAGGATGAGTTATTATGATAGCGTACCAAACTAATTTACTACTCGGCCTTTTTAAAGGCCCGTTTCTATTTACTAAAGACTATCGCCAATCGCCTAACTTTCGCCTTGCGCCTTGGAATATCCGATCTTGCCGTCGAACACATTCAGCTTTTCGATATGGGTCCAGACATGCTTGCCGTTCAGCTTTTGCAGCAAATCCAAAACGTCGCTGTCGGTGACGCTGGCATTGTCGTTGCGCGCGACGAAGCGGCAGGAAAAACAATCTACCAGATCCGGCATGGCGCCGGTCGACGGCCATACCTGCGTGCCGCGGTTGGAAATGCCTTTTAATTTCAAGGCGCCGTTTCCGGCGATATTTTCAAGCGATTTCGCAAGCTCTTCTGCCGACTGATTCCATTCGACGAACAAATCTATGCCCGCGACGCGGCGGGATTTCGCCTTGACATAATCGATATCGGCACGGATTTCGGGAACCTTGATTTGCTTGAAATTGCGCGCCTGGATGCTGGACGCCTTGTTGCCCAGATTCTTGATCACCGCGTCGGTGAAATCGGTGGTCTTGCATCCCTTGGCATCGCCGACAACATCGCGCGGCAAAAATTTGCCTTGTTCATAGGTTGCATAGATCGCGTTTTCCATTTTGTCGGCTTCGGTAAGGAATCCGAGGTAACGCAGCATCATCACCGCCGACATCATATGCGCGGTCGGGTTGATGTTGTTTTTGCCGGCGTATTTCGGGGCGGAGCCGTGGACGGCTTCGAAAATCGCGATATCCTTGCCGATATTGGCCGACGGCGCGAATCCCAATCCGCCGATCAGGCCGGATGTAAGGTCGGACAAAACGTCACCATTCATGTTGGTAAACAGGATCACATCGAATTGTTCCGGCTTTTTCGCCAATTGATGCGCACAATTGTCGACGATCATGTGCTCTGCGACGATGTCTGGATATTCCGGCGCGACGCGTTCGAACACGCGTTTCAGCGTGCCTTCGGTCATTTTCATAATGTTGGATTTGCTGGCGCAGGTGACTTTCTTGCGGCCTTCGGCTCTTGCGGTTTCAAAGGCGAAACGCGCGATTTTCTCGCAGCCTTTTTCCGAAATCATTTTCAAGGCATGGAACACGCCGGGCGATTGCTGATGCTCGACGCCGGCATATAAATCTTCGATATTCTCGCGCACGACGGTGATGTCGATGCCGCGTCCCTTGAAAGGGGTGGGCACATTCGGCCATTCGCGCACCGGGCGGATATTGGCATAGGTTTCAGCCAATTTACGCAAAGTGACATTGGCGGATTTATTGCCGTAACCGACGGGCGTGCCGAGCGGGCCTTTTAAAACGCAGCGCGTCGATTTCATCGATTCCAAAGTTTCGGTCGGAACGCCGGTTTCATAGCCCTTTACGAAAGCGGCTTCGCCCGCGATATGGTCTTCCCATTGGATCGGGACATTCATCGCCTCGATCACTTTGCGGCTTGATGCGGATACTTCGGGGCCGATCCCGTCGCCGGGAATAAAGGTGACGCGTTTCTTGCTCATGGAGGAACCTCTGTGGGTTGGAAATTTAAAAAAATCTGATCGGCAGCAACAAATTGCCAAGGCTCATGGTGAGCCTGTCGAACCATGGGCTAAGAATGCAGTGCTTGTTGCCCATCCTTCGACAAGCTCAGGATGAGCTTGGAGGAATTAGTCGTTACCGATGAGACTATATAAGGTCTTATGGGTTAAAACAAGATTAACGCCGCAAGATCACAAGCTTTTGCCCGCGCAAGGGGGATCGCCGATACAGCCGCCCTTAAGATATATGACGGCGGGCGCGATAGGGGTTGTCGCCACGATCTTAAGCGGCACATGCGATCTGTCCTTGGAAAACAGTGCATGCAGCGCGACATTGCGCCATAATTCCGCGTCATCGGCGTCGAATCCCGCGACCGTTTCAATCGAAAGCGGCACGGAAATGGCGTCGACCTCTCTGCCGTCTATTTTTTCGCTGACCTCTGTGGCTTTGCCGAGATTAAGGTTAAACCGTCTTTTGCCGTCATACAGCGCAAGCACTTTGTTTTCCAGGCTATGCAGGTCTTTTTTCGCCGCCGCCTCGCGCAAAAAGCCGCGCATTTTCAGCATCGCCGACAAAGGGTCGATCACGTCGCGGCGCAACGCTTGGGGTATGCGCGCATCTTCGTGCCTGTCGCCGGGGATTTTGGCGATTTTTGCCTTGGGATCGAAATTCCAGAAATATTTCTTTTCGCGTTTGCGCCGGGAGGCGGACGCTTGATAGGCCAAAGCCTGCGGCGCTTTGTTTTTAAACACCCCGTCGCTGGACGCTTGCGCCCTAAGCCGCATCAGGTTTTTCAAAAGACCCTTGGATTCCAAAGTAAAATTGCTGCGATAGGTTTTCGCGCTTTCCTGCAAGCTTAAGACAATATCGCCTGCGGGCAGCCCGCCCCAATAGGCGGCGTATTTCAAGGTGACGTTCTGGTTTGTTTCTGCGGCATACGCAGCTTGGGCAACCGCAAGCGCCGCGCATAAAATGACCAAGAGTTTTCTCATAGGCCTAAGTATACGCGGAATTGCGGCAAAATCGTAGATAACAATATCCGCCCAAGGCCGATGCCAAAGACCCCGCGAAAACCCCAAGCTTCACAAGGTTTTGCGCATAAGGCGCCGAATAGGCGAGGTTGCCGATAAAAAGGCTCATGGTAAAGCCGATGCCGCATAAAAGGCTAAGCCCATAAATATGGCTCCAGCCGCAGCCGGATGGCAAGATAGAGCGCCGCCCGCGTGCATAGGCGAAAGCCGCGCCGAAAATGCCAATTTGTTTGCCAAAAAACAGCGCCAGCGCGATGCCCAAAGCCTTGGGGTTTAGCAATTCCGTCAAGGGCGCTTCCATAAAATTCACCCCTGCATTGGCGAATCCGAAAATCGGGATCACCATAAAGCTCACCGGGCCGTGCAGATGGTGGATCACGCTTTTCAATGGGCCGATTTGTTTCGGGTTCTTGGATTTCATCGGCAGCGCCATGGCCAGCAGCACCCCGGCAATGGTGGCGTGTATGCCGGAATGCAGCGCCGCCGCCCACATCAGTGCGCCAAACACCAGATATATCCAAATCGGTTTGGCCTTTTTCTGGCCGAAACGCAGCAAGATCAAAAAAATCAATACCATCATCAAAAGCGCGGCTTTGTTGATAGTATCGGTGTAAAACAGCGCAATGATAATCACAGCGCCCAAATCGTCCAGCACCGCAATCGCAAGCAAAAACGCTTTTAATGTCACAGGAACGCGATTGCCCAAAAGGCTTAAAACGCCAAGCGCAAAAGCGATATCGGTGGCGCAAGGTATCGCCCAGCCGCGCCAGTTTTGCGGCGCATCGTAATTAAAGGCCAAATAAATCAAAGCGGGCGCCAGCATGCCGCCGATCGCAGCGAAAAGCGGCATCATCGCCCTTTTTCTATCGGACAGCTCGCCGATCAGGAATTCGCGTTTGATTTCGCACCCTACCATCAGGAAAAAAACCGCCATCAGCCCGTCATTGATCCAATGCTGCAGGCTTAGGGCTTTGCCGAACACCGCAATGGGCGGGGTGTGATGCAGGAATTCCATATAGAGCGCATAAAGCGGGCTATTGGCGACGATCAGCGCCAAGGCCGCCGAAAACATCAGCAACAGGCCGGAAGCGGATTCAAGCGCGATGAATTTGCGGATAAATTGTGCGGGCATCTGGTGTTTGCAAGAAGGTGTATGTATAATAACCGTGATTTATCTCTTATATCAATTCCACAAAAGCTAAAAGAAAAATGTCTTACATTCAGCACAAAGTCCGGGTCTATCCATCGAAAGAACATCTGCCGCGCGAAGATCAGCTGGCCTGTAAACTTGCCGCCATGGCCGCCGATCCTGTCCCCGTCGATGCAGATGTCGCGGACATGATTATAAACCGCGTGATCGACAACGCGGCGGTGGCGATTGCCGCGATCAACCGCGAGCCGGTCGCCAATGCGCGCAGCCAGGCTTTGTGCCATCCCGCAAATGGCCGCGATGGCGCAACTGTGTTCGGTATGCCGAACAATCAGCGTTTCGATCCTGCCTGGGCGGCTTGGGCCAATGGCGTCGCGGTGCGCGAGCTGGATTGGCATGACACGTTTTTGGCGGCGGATTACTCGCACCCCGCGGACAATATTCCGCCCGTGCTGGCGACGGCGCAGCAATTAGGGAAATCCGGCGCGGATTTGCTGCGCGGGCTGGCTGCGGCGTATGAAATCCATATCAATTTGGTCAAGGGCATTTGCCTGCACAAGCATAAAAAAGACCATATCGCGCATTTATGCCCCGCCGGCGCGGGCGGCATCGGCGCTTTGTTGAATCTGCCGGTCGATCAAGTGTATCAGGCGATTCAGCAGGCGGTGCATGTGTCCTTCACCACCCGCCAATCGCGCAAGGGCGAAATCAGCTCGTGGAAAGCGCACGCGCCTGCCCATGCCGGAAAATTGGCAGTCGAGGCCGTGGACCGCGCGATGCGCGGCGAAAAATCCCCAAGTCCGATTTACGAAGGCGAGGATAGCGTGATAGCCTGGATGCTCGATGGGCCAAAGGGGGAATACACGATTCCGCTGCCCGCAAAGGGCGCGGCCAAGCGCGCGATCCTAGATTCCTATACCAAAGAACATTCGGCGGAATATCAAAGCCAAGCGATCATCGATCTTTGTTTCAAGATGCGCAAAAAATTGTTCGAGCTGCGCAAAATTCAGGGCGAATTTGAAAACGAAGTGAAATTATGGGACGCGGTGGAATCGATCACGCTGCATACCAGCCATCACACCCATTACGTCATCGGCACCGGCGCGAACGACCCGCAAAAAATGGATCCAAAGGCAAGCCGCGAGACGCTGGATCATTCGATCATGTATATCCTTGCGGTCGCGCTGCAGGACGGCGCGTGGCATCACGTGAAATCCTATTTGCCGGAACGCGCCGCGCGCGCAGATACGGTGCGGTTGTGGCATAAAATCAAAACCGTCGAAGACGCGAAATGGACCGAACGCTATCATTCGCATGACCCAAATCAAAAAGCGTTCGGCGGCCGGATTGAAATATTGTTTAAAGACGGCGACAAATTGGTCGATGAAATGGCGGTGGCCAACGCGCATTCGCTTGGCGCAACGCCTTGGGCTAGGCCGCAATACATCCATAAATTCAAAACCGTTACCGAAGGCATCATCACGCCGCAGGAATCCGGCAGGTTTCTGGATGTGGTGCAGAATCTGGCGAAATTGCGCGCAGATCAGCTGTTTGAATTGAATGTGCAGATGGATCAAAAGAATTTATCGTGCAACATGCGGGATAAGCGCGGAATTTTTTAATGAAGCTGTTTTATTTTTATATCGGCGGCGACGCTCCCGGCTCTTTGGTGGAATTGCACGATGTGCGTTTTATCGTCGCGCCGGATTTGCAATCCTGCTTTCCGCAGCTGAAAAAAAACTGGTGGGGCATTCCGGAATCGCTGCATCTCGATTGCTGGGGGGAATTGACCAGCGCCGATGGGCACAACGTTCATCTGCGCCCCGAACCGCCCGCAATGGACGCGGATAAATTATATTTCATCAATCTCGGCGGCTATACGGCGGATGAATTCACCGAATTGCATAAAAACATGCTGATCGCGGCGCCGCGCGAATCCAAGGCGCGGGCCCAAGCGCTGAAAACCATCCTGCATTGGGACGCGCATCACAAGGATGCGGAATTCGAAGTTGAAAAAATTTTCTGCGTCGATAGTGCCATGCAGGGAAGCGGGCTTTATATTCATCTTGAAAAAACCGAAACTCCCGCGCCGTTTCAATTCAATTACGGCTATAAGCCTATAGGCAAGCCGGATTATGTGTTTAAGGAGTAAGCCATGACCCAAACCCGCGAACAATTTCGCCCAAAATCTTCACATGCCTGACTTGTTTGTCATTGCCGGGCCGAACGGCGCTGGGAAAACGACCGCGGCGCAGAAGATTCTGCCCGAATTTTTGGCGGTAAACGAATATGTCAATGCGGATAAAATAGCCGAAGGGCTTTCCCCGTTTCATCCCCAAAGCCAGAATATTTTGGCTGGCCGGCTGATGTTGCAGAGAATACAGGAATTAATAAAACAGAAAAAATCTTTTGCTTTCGAATCGACGCTTGCTTCGCGTGTTTTTTCCAGGATATTAAAACAGGCCAAAATAGCCGGGTTCACCATCAGGTTGATATATCTTTACTTGCCCAATCCTGAACTTGCCGCGGCAAGAGTGGCGAAAAGGGTGGAAATTGGTGGCCATAATATTCCCCGTCAGGATATTTTCCGTAGATTCCACCGCAGTTTGGCGAATTTGCGCGATTTATATATTCCGCTTTCCCATTACTATTATATAGTGGATGCATCGGGAATCGATCTTGTGCCCCTCTATATGGGAATGAACACGGTTGAGGATGTCACAGGTCATCATAGATGGGATATTTGGGAAAAGAATAAAGGTGCTTTATGAAATCTAAAGACAATATGCAACAACGCATTTTAGACGGCCTGAAGGCAGGGGTCTTGAGCGCGATCCAAACTTATAAGCAACACAACCTTAATCTTGTCGTGGCGGATGAAAGCAAGCAAGTCACGGAAATTTCCCCCGAAGAAGCCTTAAAGAGATTGAAAAACTGATGTTAAAAAATACCCGCAAAAAATTCCGCAAAGATTTGAAATCCGGCAAGCTGCTGCGTTTTCCGGGCGCGTTCAATCCGCTGGTCGCCAAAGCGGTCGAGCGCGCCGGGTTTGACGGCGTGTATTTATCCGGCGGGGCGTTTTCGGCCTCTATGGGGATGCCGGATATCGGGCTGACCACCTTGCCAGAGGTTGCAAACGCCGCCGCCTATATGGCGCGGTCGGTAAATTTGCCCGTGCTGGCGGATGCCGATACCGGATTCGGCGAGGTCGTCAATGTCGCGCGATGCGTGCGCCTATTCGAAGGCGTTGGGTCTGCGGGGATTCATTTGGAAGACCAGGTTAATCCCAAACGCTGCGGCCATTTAGACGGCAAAGAATTGACAGATATCAAAACCATGGCGCAAAAAATCCGCGCAGGCATAATGGCGAAAACCGATCCCGATTTTCTGATCATGGCCCGCACCGACGCCCGCGCCGATGAAGGATTGGACAAGGCCATCGCGCGCGCGAAAGCCTATGTCGATGCGGGGGCGGAAGCGATTTTCCCCGAAGCCCTGCAAAACGAAAAAGAATTTGAAAAATTCCGCAAGGCGATCAAGGTGCCGCTGCTCGCCAATATGACCGAATTCGGCAAATCGCCGATCCTGTCCGTAAAACAGCTTGAAAATTTGGGCGTCAATATCGTGATCTATCCCGTCACCACCTTGCGCCTTGCGATGAAGGCTGTCGAAGACGGTTTGAAACACATTAAAAAACACGGCACGCAAAAAGATATAGTAAAGGATATGCAGACGCGGGCGGATCTGTATGATTTGCTGGATTATGAAAGCTACAGCAAATTCGATAAAAGGATTTCCGGGTTTAAGAAATAGCTACCCTCCCCTTGAGAGAGGGTCAAAATGGTATAGCCATTTTGGGGTGGGGTTTTTCTTTTAGCCCCCACCAAAACCGCTAAAGCGGTTTTGACTCCCCCTCAAGGAGGGGGTATAAAAGAAAAATGACCAACCCCTTAAAACAAATGCCCGCCAACTTGCCCAATTCCCTCGACATCCGCAAAGGCCTCGAAGGCGTCGTGGTCGATGAAACCCGCATCAGCAAGGTGATCGCGGATAAGCAATATTTGACTTATCGGGGCTATCCGGTGCCGGATTTGGCCGATCAATGCCGGTTCGAAGAAGTCGCTTATTTATTGTGGAACGGCGATTTGCCGAATCAAAAGCAATTGGACGAATTTTCACAGGCCGAGCGCGCAGCGCGGAAGATTTCGAAAAACATCCAGGACATTATCCATAAATTCCCCAAAGATGCGCATCCGATGCGGATGATGCAAACCGCCATCGCCGCATTAGGCATGGAAGATATCGACGCGGAATCTATGGACGAGGCCGCGAACAGGCGCAAGGCGATGCGGCTTTTGGCGCAGATCCCGACGGTGCTTGCCGCTTGCCTGCGTCACAGCAAGGGCGAAGAATTTATCGGCCCGTGCCCCGACCGGTCGATTGCGGCAAATTTCTTTCACATGGTATTCGGCGAAACGCCCAGCGGCGTGATCGTCAAGGCGTATGACGCCTCGCTCACGCTTTATGCCGAACATGGTTTTAATGCATCCACATTCACCGCGCGCGTGATCGCTTCGTCCCTGGCCGATTTGCACTCGGCCTGTTCCGGCGCGGTGGGGAGCCTCAAAGGCCCGCTGCATGGCGGCGCGAACGAGGCGGTGATGCACATGCTGCTCGATGTCGAAAGCGAGGACAAGG
>CAYRVJ010000016.1:0-16186 GCA_964427785.1 uncultured Alphaproteobacteria bacterium
ATGTCGCTTCTCTGCCCATATCCTTGCAACTCTGTCTTGCGGGCAACGTATTTCAGCGGGCTTAAACGCCCTCTATTGAAAAATCCCTGCTCCGTCCTATCTCTACGGCATGATTATCAAACGCCCTTCATCCGAACGCGGCCAGACCAATATCGACTGGCTGCAAAGTTTTCACAGTTTTTCTTTTGGTGGCTACCGCGATCCCCGTCACATGGGCTTTGGCCCCTTGCGGGTGATCAACGAGGACATCGTCGCGCCATCGGGCGGTTTTTCCCCACATGATCACCGCGACATGGAAATCATTACCTATATTCTATCCGGCGCTTTGGCGCATAAGGACAGCATGGGCAACGGCACGACCATTCATACCGGCGAAATGCAAAAAATGTCGGCAGGAAGCGGGATTGAGCATAGCGAGTTCAATGCTTCGGCAACGGATCCTGTGCATCTTTTGCAAATTTGGATAATACCGGACAAGCGCGGCATCGCGCCGAATTACGCGCAGGAAAAAATCGCACCGGATCAAAAGCACAACAAGCTGCATTTGGCGGCAAGCAACGGCAATCTGCCGGGCGTGATCCCGATTGAACAAGACGCCAAAATCTATGTGTCGGCCCTGGATGCAGGGAAGCATCTGCATGCGGATTTAACGGCAGGACGCAAATACTGGCTGCAAATCATGCGCGGTGAATTGCGGCTTTCTGGCCTGGATACGCCGCTGATAGCGGGCGACGGCGCGGCGGTGATTCAAGAAAGCGCGATAGAACTGCAAGGCGGAAAAGACGCAGAATTTTTGCTGTTCGATTTGCCGGAAAAATTCTAGGCCGTTTTCCGCTCTATCGACCACCCGGCCCAGCTTTGCGCCGTCGGCATAACCTCGATCGAATTGATATTGACATGTTGCGGCAGGGTTGCGGCCCAGAATACGCATTCGGCCACATCATCCGCCGTCAAGGGCTTGGTATTTTCATAGACCTTGGCGGCCCTGTCGGCGTCGCCCTTGAAACGTTTTAACGAGAAACTTGTTTCGCAAAGCCCAGGTTCGATCACCGTTACCCGTACGCCGGTATTTTGCAAATCGCAACGCATTGACAACGCCAATTGGTTGGTAAACGCCTTGCAGGCGGCATAGACATTGCCGCCAGGATAGGGCCAATGCGCTGCGGTCGATCCGATATGCATCACATGGCCGGATTTCGCCGCGACCATATCGGGGGTCGCAAGCCGCGTCATATAGACCAAGGCGCGGCAATTCGCGTCCAGCATCGCATCGGCGTCCTTTAAATCGAGCTCGTGCATTTTGTCTAAACCCAATGCCCCGCCCGCATTGTTGATCAAAAGGGAAATAGGACGCATGTATGATGGAATCTTCGCGAATTCCTTTTCAACGCTTTGCATGTCGGAAAAATCTGCAGCTAGAATATGCGTCTTAACGCCAGGCAGGGAGTCGGCCAATTGCCGCAATTTATCGGCATTTCTGCCGTGTAAAATCAGCTGGCTTCCTGCCGCCGCAAAACGCCGCGCCATGGCTACGCCGAAATCCGATGTCGCCCCGGTGATTAAGACATTCATGGGAATAAATTTTGTCATAACGTCTTTATATTACCGCTTGTCCCAGGGCGCAAGCGCGGCATAAAGCATGACGCCGGCCGCAACCGCCAGATTCAAGGATTCCGCCTTTCCTGGCATCGGCAAACACACGATATCCTGGCACGCCTTGGCCAGATCCTGTGACAGGCCGTTTTGCTCCCCGCCCATAGCAAGCGCGAAGGGGACGGCATAAGAAACATCGCGAAAGTCTTTTTTTGCGCCGCCATCCGTCCCTATCAGGCGGATTTTATTTTGGCGCAGATTTTCGATCAAAACGGCCTTGTCGCAACGGGCGACAGGCACATGAAAAATGGAATCCATTGTGGCGCGCACGGATTCAGGGGAAAATAAATCGCAAGACCCATCCAGCAAAATAATCCCGTCCAGCGCAAGCGCATCGGCGGTGCGAATAATCGTTCCCAAATTTCCGGGATCGCGCACGCCGTCCAGAACCATAAGGCATTTTTTGGTATTTTTGCACAGAGCCTTCGCATCGGCATAATTTTGGACATAAACGCCGATTACATCCTGCGGGTTGCTTTGGCCGGATAGTTTTTCCATAATTTTCGTGGAAACCAGAACGCATTCTGCGCCTGATTTTTGCGCAGATTTGATTAGGGACAGGTGTTTTTTTTCGCTGTCTGCATTGAAGCAGGCGTGACGCAAAGCATAAAGCCCAGATTTTAACGACGCCTCAACGGAGCGGGCGCCTTCGACCGCGAATAATCCATGTTGATCGCGGTATTTCTTTTGCCGCAGCGAGGCGATTTTCTTGACCAAATCGTTCTGCGCGCTGGCGATGGTTTTAAGGGATGGCATAACTATGTCTTACCTTAGCCGCAACTTACTATCAACTTATTGTCTTGATTTTTATACAATCGTGACGGATAATTTTACATGATTCACGCTTTTTTTGGCTTTCTTGGGATAGCCTTAAGCCTTCTGCGATATACTACTTATATACGCGCGATCATTCGCGGCACCACCAAGCCGCATGCCTTAACCTGGCTAGGCGCCGGGCTGATGGCGGGAATCGCTGCTGCAATTCAATACAAGGCCGAGGCCGGGCCTGCGGTTTGGGTAACAGGATTTGTAGCGGTCGTTTGCATCGGTATCGGCATTGCAGCGGTTTTTCACGGCGAAAAACGCATTACACGCAGTGATTGGGCAAGCTTTTTTCTAGCCCTTATAGTCATACCAATTTGGCTTAGCACAAAAAATGCAGCTTTGGCCCTTTGCCTTGTGCTTTTGATTGAAATTCTAAATTATTACCCCACCGTGCGTAAATCTTATGCCAAGCCCCAGGAAGAAGATGCGCTATCTTGGGGCATATCCTCGTTGCGTTGGTTCTGCGCCACTTTGGCCGCAGAACAAATAAGCCCAGACACGGTTTTATATCCGCTTTTTATCGCATTATGCGAGTCCGGCATTGTCGCATATTTGTTATGGCGCAGACGCCAAAAACAGGCAACCATAGCTTAAAGTAAATATTTTCGGGATCCGAACCGTTTGTGTCTGGGCGGGGAGTCTTTGAATTCCGCATACTGCTCATGGCCCATGCAATTAATCTTGCTCATACTATACAAAGTTTCTAATCTAATCCCATGAAAAAAGACCATCTTTTGGCGATTGGCATTATGACCGGCAATTCCCTGGATGCGGCGGATGTGGTGCTGACCGCTTTTCATGAATCCGGCAAAATACGGGATCTGGCTTTTTACAGCCTCGCTTCGCCGGAATGGCTTTTTCACGCCCTAAAGAATTTACGCGCCGCAATAAACCGCGCCGACGGAGACATGAGCCTGATCGCAAAGGAATACCGTTATAATGTTGCAGGCAAATATTCGTCTTTTGACGAGGTGCTGCAAGCCTATATGGAATTTATTCTACAGGCGGTCGAGGGCTTGCGCCAGAAACTGAAAAACGACAAAACCATCCCTGCGGAATACGACACATCGTCGATCGATCTGATCGGATTTCACGGCCAGACTTGCGCGCATGCGCCGCCATCAGCCCGCGGCAAAGATTCGGCCTATACGGTGCAAATCGGCAATGGGCAATGGCTTGCGGATACAACAGGAATAACAACCATTAATGATTTCCGCTCGGACGACATAATGCATGGCGGCGAAGGCGCGCCCTTTGCGCCGATGCATAACAGGCATATCGCCAAGGATCTGGAAAACACCGGGCAATTCCCCATTTGCTTCATCAATGGCGGCAATACAAGCAATATCGCCAATGTTACCTATGACAAATCCGGCCATATCACGGTTGTCGGGTGGGATGCTGGGCCGTTCAATCATCTCCCGGACACGCTGATGCGGCAAGAAAAAAATATGCCTTGCGACAAGGATGGAAAAATCGGCGGCGCGGGAAAGATAAATATGGTTTTGTTGGAAAAATTGTTTCACGGCTCCGCCAAAACACAAAATGGCGATAATTTTTATCTTTTACCGCCGCCAAAATCTTCCGATCCACAATGGTACAAACTTATTCCGGAACTAAAAGACGCGTCCATCCCGTTCGAGGACCGGCTGCGTACGGCGGAGTATCTTTCCGCCTATGCGCTGTATCACAGCCTGGGACATACCGATGAATCCCTGGAAATGCCAATCCATTTCGCCGTGTTCGGCGGAGGATGGAAAAACCCGGTCACGTTCCGCCATTTTCAGGATCTGCTGGATGGAAATTTTGAAATTGCCCCAGTTTTGGACGAACACAGGGAATGGTTCGCCGGCATCCATGCAAGGCTGCATAAAAAATCGAAACCTGTTTTAAAATGGTCTAACCAATACGGCTTTGACGGCCAGGCCATGGAAGCGCGGATTTTCGCCGATATGGCGCGCTGCAAGGCGATGGGAATTCCGTTTACCAACAAGGATATCACCGGCGCGGCGCGGCCCGTTATTTGCGGCGTTGTGCATTATTCGAAAAAATCTAAACTGAATGCGACAGCCAATTTGCGCGAATGGATGATTGAAGACCAAAAGACCGATCAAGAATTATCCGACCCGCGCTGGAGCCGGGCGGCAAAAGGCTGGAACGATTAAACGGGGAAAACATATTGCGGCTTTAAGGCGCGGTTTGTGAAATTGCTTTCTGTAATTTTGCAGAACCTTGCGTTCGTCAACCGCGCCGCAGTTCCCATTATATAGCCCCCTTGCCATACAAATGGAGGATGGGAAGTGACTCGGGTTACGGTGGCCATCCGGGTTGGAAGATTATCAGAAATCGGCGGCGCGGGCAAAAACATAACTTACTTTATTTGCGGTTTCTGGACTTGATCTTCGCTGCGAAGGAAGCATGTATGGGGCGGCAACAAGAAAGGAAATGCCGATGATCCACACCAACCAGAAAACCGTTTATCATTTCAGTACATCGTCCGAAACCATGTCGCGCGTGATCGATATCATCAGTAAGGATCAGAAATGCCGCGAGATGGTTCTGCTATTTTCTAAAATCACTGGACGCAAGCGCCGGAATACCTTGATGCGCGTCGCGCGGCATATGATTCATAATGTCTTGCCGCCGCAGCAATAATGGTAGTTTTCGCTCTAGAAATAATGGGTGGAATTGGGTGTTCTTGGCTTGCTAATTGGGTGGAATTGGGTGTATTATTGGGTGTATGATTAAAACCTATACCATAAAGATTACCCCGGAAATCCTCGCTCTGATTGCGGAAATCGATGAGTTTAAAGGGGCTTGGCGGGCATTGGGCACCTTAGCGCCGGAGCGTTTGTCCGCTCTGCGCCGGGTGGCCACTATCGAGAGCATCGGCTCCTCAACACGTATCGAGGGTAGCAAGCTGTCGGACAAGGATGTCGAGCGGCTGCTGTCCAACCTCCAGATCAAATCCTTCGAAACCCGCGATGAGCAGGAAGTGGCCGGTTACGCGAAGGCGATGGAACTTGTGTTTCAATCCTGGTCCGATATCGCCCTCACCGAAAATCATATCAAGCAGTTGCACCGCGATTTGCTGAAATACAGCCGCAAAGACGAACATCATCGCGGCCAATATAAAACAAGCAGCAACAACGTCGCCGCCTTTGACGAAGACGGCAACCAGATCGGCATCGTGTTCGAGACTGCCACGCCATTTGACACGCCGCGCCTGATGACGGAGGTCGTCGATTGGGTGAATCAAACGCTGGAAGCAAAAAGCCTTCATC
Organism: uncultured Alphaproteobacteria bacterium; assembly: GCA_964427785.1. GTDB lineage: Bacteria > Pseudomonadota > Alphaproteobacteria > SHNJ01 > SHNJ01 > CAYRVJ01. Next base: position 5,763 of record CAYRVJ010000016.1, read on the forward strand.
CTCTATTGATTGTTTCTATTTTCGTCGTGGTGTTTCTTGAAATTCATCCCTTCCAGGACGGCAATGGCCGCTTGAGCCGCGTCCTGACGACATTGCTTTTGCTGCGCGCGGGCTATGCCTACGTGCCTTACAGTTCGCTCGAAAGCGTGATCGAACAGAACAAAGAAGGCTACTATCTCGCCCTCCGCCAGACGCAAGGCACGATCCGCACCGGAAAACCGGAATGGCAGCATTGGATTCTATTCTTCCTGCGCGCGCTGCAGCAGCAAATGAAACGCCTGGCCAAGAAAGTCGAGCGGGAAAAAATCGTGCTGTCGGCTCTGCCGGAACTGTCGGTGCGGATTATGGAATATGCGCGAGAGCATGGGCGCGTGACGATTGGCGAGATGGTCAAGCTCACCGGCGTCAGCCGGAACACGCTGAAAGAACATTTCCGCCAGCTGCAGGAAAAAGGCCATTTGGTATTGCATGGCAGCGGACGCGGGGCGTGGTATGCGCTGACCTAGACACCACATGCCATTCCTCGATAATGTAGTATCACTAAGATTGATCTATATGCATAGTATACTATCATTAAAATAGTGTTTTAGTGATATTATAGGCTGCAAGATATCAATGTTTGACTATTGAAAGCATTTCTGCAAGCAGGATATCTATCGCATCCTGCACAACCGCCTCTATATCGGCGAGGCGGTGCATAAGGATAAATCTTTTCCCGGCGAACATAAGCCGATCATCGATCTCGCGACGTGGCAGCATGCAAAGCAAATTCTGTCCACTAACGCGCAGGCACGGGGCAATATCACGCGCGGCAATGTTCCAGCCCTGCTACGCGGCCTTGTGCAATGCGGATGCTGCCAATCGGCGATGGTGCCATCGCATACGCGCAGCCATGACCGGAAGCTAATTTACCGTTATTACGTTTGCAGCAGCACCATTAAGCGCGGCAAAAGCGCCTGCGATTTCCGCTCCATCTCGGCGGGCGAGCTGGAAGCGGCAGTGCTAACGCAGGTCAAACATCTGCTGCGCGCGCCGCAGATCACCGCGAAAGTGCTAGATTTATATTACGCGCAGAATCCAGATTCAGCAGAGATGATGAGCGAGAAGGAATTGATTGAATCGATCCATCGGTTTGAACAGATTTGGGATCAATTATATCCGGCGGAGCAGAATAATTTACTGAAATTGCTTATCAGCGAAATCGTGGTCACGATGGACGGGATCTATCTGAAAATCCACAAAAGCAGCATTGGCGATTTCGCCCAAACTATTGTACCGCCCCAGCCACCCGAAAGGAAAATCGCATGACTGACGATGTTGTCACCATCCGCTTGCCGGTCAAGCCGTTCCGCAAGGCTGGCCGCAAATGGCTGATTGCTTCCAACGACGCGGTGCCCGTGGAAAAACCAATCCAAAAGCCCGATAAAAAAATGATCACGGCAATTATTCGTGGCTTGCGCTGGCGCAACGCGATCGAAACCGGCAAGGCGCAATCTATCCGCGATCTTGCCAAAAAAGAGAGCCTGACAGATGCGTATGTCGTGCGGGTGATGACGCTAACTTGTCTTGCGCCTGATATTATTGAAACCATCTTGAACGGCACCCAGCCGCGCATGTTGCGGCTGGAGCATTTGATTAAGATTAGGGATATGGATTGGGAGGAACAAAGAAAGCTTATTCTGGACAAGGATACGCCAGCACTATAGCGTCGATGAATCCCAAAGCAGCAGGAGCGATTTTTAATTTCAGGTTGTCACTTGTTTTGTTTCCATGCGCAATTGACGGTTGCCCCGTGATCTGTCGCTTTTGGAAGAGTCTGAATAAAATCTTTCAAGCCCATATAATTCAAGGGTATGCCATAGGTATCATCAATATAAGTTTCTGAATTAAAATTGGCCGGAGAATCAGCAGTGTATTTTGCCTCTTGTCGTAAGTATTGAATACGCTCATCGTCATTAAACGATTGTTCAGAAAAATTTTCTGATACATAACCAAAATCCAGCATGTGCTTGGCAGCCAGCGCGGCGGCAATAGCATTATCCTTCAAAGTTGCTATTTTCGGTGGTTGAACCTTGATATGATTATCTATGCCTACAACTAAAGACATCGGCACTGCTTCACGACGGGCACCATAACCGTAATAAATGTTATAAGGAATAATGTTATCTTTTATCTCCGGCAGATTGATCATTTTCGCAGCACTAGCCGTGCATTTATCTGTAATTGCATAAACGTTCCAATAATTCTGCGCGCCGCAGCCAGATAACACCGATATCACAACCGCATTTTTTTGAATCGGCACGATTTTTAATACATCTCGCTCGGTTAGATAGCTTTTTAGGCTGGGTATTTTTCCACCGAAAGTGCAACCGCTGATTTTGATGGCATTAACTATGCCGCCTTTGTTGTCCATCAAATTCGCTGTGCCGTGGTATTGCGTATTGTCTTTAGGGTTATCGTAATTGAGGGAAATTTTTATTTGTCCCCAATCGTAGTTTTTGACGATGGTGCTGTCAGCCGCAAAAGCCGAAGCGTTGATTGTCCATAGCAATCCTAAAATGATTACTGAACTAATGCGGCGTATTCTTTTTGTTTCTAGCATCAATATCTCTTCGAGATTTGTCTGCACAGCCTTTTGTTGAACTGGCGCAGTTATTCTCCTGTGACCACAGTAACAGCAGATCAACATAAATCCAATTGTTATTTAGGTTGCTTAGTTGCCCCCTTCTTAAGAATGTCAATCATTTCTTGATATCTTGTAGCATGACCCGCTTTAACGGGATGTTGTTTGGCCTTTGATTCGTCGCGCAGCGAAAATAAATTGATTCTCTTGTTTCCGGATAATGCTATACTTCAACTATAGATTGTTATAAATTTATTGGCGCGAAGATTTTTAATCAAACGCTGTTGGCATTGATCAGGAATAAAACTCCAATTTGAGGCCCATATGAAACAAGCAAGCATTTGGAAAAGACTTCTGGCTTGGCGGCTTGACCTTGCGATTGTTTTTGTCGGTATTACCTAACCCTTCTTAGCTAACTACATTTGGTGCACTTATGCTGAAAGCAATTTTACTCTCACTCGCTATAGTTTTTTCAATTCTTTCTCAATCTGTCTGGGCAGAAGAAATGCCAGTTGAGGAGAAGTTTCCCAAAGCCGCGCAGCCTTATATTCTGCCCTGCTATGAAAAGGCACAAAAATATTGGGACACAGGTGATGTCGATCTTCAAAATAAAGGGTCAGAAGACTATCAACAATGTCTGCTTGAACAAATTAAGTCTTTGACCAAAAACTATTTTGCTGGTGGAGAAAAAGCACAAAAACAGTTTTTAGTCGATCTAGAAGATGCTGCAAAGAAAAACAAAAATTTGTATGATAAAATTTATTTAAAAAACAAATGGTGTGGCTCTCAAGCAGATTTTAAGAAGCATTGTGGGCAAATGGATTATGTTTTTAGCTATGGCCACACCGATCAGTTTCTAGAAAATGTTGTTATTTCAATATCAGCAACAATCTATATGAAATCAAAATATTAAAATTCTCCTTTGATCCACTGACTCATGTCCTGAGTAGGATTCTTTCTAAAACCATCGTTTCTATTTAACCACCCACGTAAAAATTTCCTTTGTTCTGGCTGCTGAGCAAGATTCTTGTAATGTTGATCCCTTATGTCCAACATTTTGTTGACAAGATTTTGGGTTTTGCCTTTGGCAGAAATTTCTTCAATCGCTGCGCGCATTTTAGGCCCAATAACGGTTGGGCCTTTTCCATAGTCTTTGGGACCAAGCACTTGATCGAGTGATTCTTTTAGGATATTTGCACCAATGTCGTATCCGTTATTCACAGCCATATCAGTCATCAATTCTCTAACCGGATCGGATTTTATTTTGTTGAATCCAAAATTGTAATGATATTCGTTACGATAAATTTCATTAGCTTGCTCTTTTGATATGTTCTTAACATCCGCTGGCCACTGCTTGCCTTGGTACTCAGCTCTTTGACGCAAATCATTATATGTTGCTGTGCTAATGCCGTAATTAGTTGGTCCACCTAAGTCGCCTTTTACATCATTGTACCCACCTTCAATTTTGTGAAGACGATCTAAGTATGAACTCAGTTGACCTTCTTCATCCGCAGTTGGTTGATACCCGTTTCTAGCTGGCGGTGGCTTAGGCGAATTGTGATCGGTATTCTTAACTGTTTCAAAGCCACTACCCTGTATCCAAGGGCTGTCTGAATCTTCCGTTGCCTGACCAAATCTTTTTTCTTGCGGTATTGATGCAAAGCCTGTTGCCGTCGCAGGCTTCACCCAAACATTATTCTTTTCATCAAAAATCTCCCCACGCGCTTGGCGTTCGTCGATTTCTTGGAACATTTGATCGAGTGGTTTGAACCACCCGCCTTCGTCTGACGACTTCGGCGAGGCAAGTCTTCCCTCGCCATCGGATGCTGCAGGCGTGGGCTGCGGTTTGAAGGGTGGGGTGTTGGGCGCTGTCGATGATGATTGAGGGTTTGGGCGCAAGCCAGAGAACATTCCGCCTTCAGTGTTTTGCATTGGCGGGCTTGTCTCGCCGAAGCCGTTAGGCGAAGGCGGACCGAATTCCTCAGCCCCAGCCGTACTTGCACCACCCGCCGCGCCATTGGCGACACTGCCGATTAGGTTTAAGGCGGTGCCTGCATTTTTGCTGCCAAGTCCTGTTGCTCCGGCAACGGTGCTAGCGATATTGGCACCTTGGCCGATCAGTTCCATAATCGGGCCTAGGCCGGGGATAAAACTTAGGGCTTGGCCTAATCCGCTGCCCAATTGTGATGCCGCACTGTTGACAAGAGTGCTTGCGGTGTTTTTTATTTCGCCCATGAAATCGCCATAAGATTGCTGCGGCTGGGGTTGGGGCATTTGTTCGGCAAACATCGGCGCGTACTGGCCGATGGTGTTTTTGGCGAAATCCTTGTAACTATTATGCCAGTCGCGGCGAATCGCCGCACCCGTGCTGGTATCGTTGGGATCAGGAAATGTCGGCAAATACCGTGCATCGTTGGCGGGTTGAATGTCCCAACGCTTTAGCCAATCTTGTTGTTCGGTGTCATCACGCCACGGTTGAGAAAAAACATCATAATCACGTTTTTCCATGGTGTGAAATCCAGGGCTAGGCCGCTCATCCATCGGACCGAATATACCGCCTGAGAATATCGAACCATCATTTGGCTGTACCATGCCCCAATCGCCACCTTGTTCCGACGGAATATAAGGCGGTGTGGTCATGGGTTCACGGTTAAACACTTGTCCCAATCCCGCAATTAAATCCAATACAGGATAGCCGCTATTCATCATCACTGGCTGCGGCCGTGGCTGTGGTTTAGGGGCTGGTCCGGTCCAATTCATCGTGGCATCAAGGGGACCGAATCCCGGTCCGAACGAACCAGTGGGGGTTCTGTAGAACATATGGTTTTCCTTTATAAAGGTTGATGTGTGCACATAAAAAAATCCGCCACGACTTCACGTCGTGCGGACATAAAAAAACCCGCGTTGCCATGTGGCTTCGCAGGTGATTTTGTTGACCCGTCGGTCAAATGATTACAATTCTGTAATCATGACAAAATATGCCATATAAATTTTATAAAGTCAAGTTTTGCTGGCCACTTTTGCCCAATATCAGGCGCAACTTATTGGCGCTAATCATAAAAAAATATTTTCGGGGGCCAGCAGTTGGATACATTTTTGGCGATACGAATGAGGTTCAAAACACAGAAAAGAATCTCCAACATTCCCAAGGGCGAAAATGTTGTACTTCTCTCCGTCCGGTTCGGTTATTTTGAGATGGAATGGGCGGAACGGGCAAAATGTGGCTTGGAATTGGATGCGCCGACAACACCTTACGGTCCGGCACCCTGTGCAAACAGCCCCGATACTGGCCGCAATCGCGGCCCCTAAAACGCCCGCGCAAAATTAGAGAGAAGTTTCAATATAAGAAATGGAGGTGAGCGGCTGCTAAAAAGCGAGATTGCTCTCTGATTATCTCGTTGTTCCGCGACGATTTTTCAATTTCGCTGTGCATGTTCGTGAAGAACTTTGCGCAGTCTTACTCTTGATTGTCACTGAACAAAAAATAGTCGCTGCCGATACCGACAGTCTTTGATGCTACGATTTTTCAGGCTATTTGTACAGGTTGATGCGTCATGATATTCATCTTTCAACAATTTCATAGCGTCCGGTCTTCTTGGAGCCAACGAAGCGGATTTTGGCGACCTCTTTCAGTCCTTCGATGTCCCGTCTGGCGGTCTTGTGGGCGACACCAAAATGCGCTGAAATGTCCTCCGCGCAGGCACTATTTTTACGCCGCAGGAGAATCAAAAACCAGCGTTGACGCTCATTCAGTGATTTTAAAGGGACATTTATAGGGACATTTTTTGTATCGTTTTCGTCCGTCAGGATGGGTATTTCAGACTCCGGCGCGCTTGCCAAGGCATGGTGCGAAAGCAGCCGGAAAGCATCCCATAAATCCTCGCCGCCGATCTGTACCAGGATGAATTTCAGGATGCTGGGTGATGAGCGCGCGAGCAGCAATAAATGGCCTGAAGATGGTGCATTTCTGGCTTCATACCAGTTCTTAATCGCCCTTAAATTGGCGTTGGTTAGTTGCCCGATCCGCTTGATCGCAGAGGCGCTATCACCAAAATCGTGGCGTAACGCCAAAGCTACGATTTTCGCCAGTTCGGCGTCGGAGACGGCCTGCGGTTTGATGGGAAAAAGTCGGTCCTTTTTTGATTGAGACATTTGCTTCGCTCCTTGGTTATGATTCCAAAAGAGCGGTCATGCGGCGGGCGCGTGGGCAAAAAACCTGTGTCGAAAACGGAAAGAATTGGCGAATGAACGGGCGAAATAATTCGGATAGGTCGATGGACGGGCAACAGCGCCGCCGTGCGGCCATGTATGTCCGTATGTCGACCGACCACCAGAAATACTCGACCGAAAACCAGGCTGACGCGATCCGCGACTATGCCGAACGTCGCCAGATTGACATCGTCAAGACCTACGCCGATTCCGGTAAAAGCGGGTTGAGCCTCGACGGACGGGACGCTCTTCAAAATCTGATTGCCGACGTGCAGTCGGGTTCTGCCGATTATAGCGTCATCCTCGTTCTTGACGTGACCCGCTGGGGTCGCTTCCAGGACGCGGACGAAAGTGCGTATTATGAATATCTCTGTCGGCGCGCGGGTATCGACGTCCAGTATGTGGCCGAGCAGTTCGAAAACGACGGCAGCCCCGTATCCACCATCGTCAAGGGCGTTAAACGCGCCATGGCGGGGGAATATAGCCGCGAATTATCCGGTAAAGTTTTCGCTGGCCAGTGCCGTTTGATCGAGATGGGGTTCCGTCAGGGCGGCCCCGCCGGATACGGTTTGCGCCGCGTGTTGGTGGACGAACACCGTCAGCCTAAAGGTACGCTCAAACGCGGAGAGCATAAATCCTTGCAAACTGATCGCGTTGTACTTGTCGCAGGGCCGGACGAGGAAGTCGAAACCGTGCGCTGGATTTATCGTGCTTTCACGGAAGAAGGCTTGCAGGAAAGCGAGATCGCCGCGCGCCTTAATCGGCAAGGGCTTAAAACTGATCTGGGCCGTGAATGGACGCGCGGCGTGGTTCACACCATCCTTACCAATGAGAAATACATCGGCAACAACGTCTTCAACCGTCGCTCCTTCAAGCTGAAAAAGCGCCGTGTGAATAATACGCCGGATATGTGGGTGCGCGCGGACGGCGTCTTTGAGGCCATTATCGAGCCGCGCCATTTTTACACGGCGCAGGGCATTATACGTGAGCGCAGCCGCAGATTTAGCAACGATGAAATGCTGACCAAGTTGAGGGTTCTCCACGAAAAGCAAGGCTGGCTATCGGGCATCTTGATCGACGAAACTGACGATATGCCGTCGAGTAGCGTTTACGCCCACCGTTTCGGCGGGCTGACGCAAGCCTACAAGCTCATCGGCTATGATCCTGGGCGCGACTTGCGTTACATCGAGGACAACAAACGCCTGCGACGGATGTATCCGGATGTCGTCGAAAGCGTCATTCGCAAAATTCAGGAATATGGTGGCAGGGTTCACCGCGAAGTACAGAACGATTTTCTGATTGTTAACAATGAAATTAGGGCATCGCTGGTTATTTGCCGATGCTCTCAGACGCCGACAGGTAGCAATCGCTGGAAAATCCAGCTCGATACGGGCTTGATGCCGGATATCACCATCGTCGTGCGCATGGAGGTAGGAAACTGCCAAATTCTCGATTATTACCTGATCCCCGCTATAGACGTGGAAAACCCGCAGATACGCCTTGCGGAAAATAACCATCTGTCGCTCGATGCCTATCGCTTCGACGATCTTGAGCAATTTTTTATGATGGCTGAACGTGCTGCCTTGCCAGAGGCCGCATGACGAAAAGTAAGGGCACACGCACCTCTGAGATAAAAATGATCCAGATCGAGAAAATCAATATTCTCAACCCGCGTGTGAGAAACCAGAAAGTATTTCTAGAGATCGCCACCAACATGACCCAAGTGGGCATGAAGCGTCCGATCACCGTCACGCCCAGCCGTGCCAAGGTGGAAGGAAAGGACTACGATCTGATCTGCGGCCAGGGACGGATTGAAGCCTTCATGGCCTGCGGGCAGACGGAAATTCCAGCCATCGTGATCGACGCCAGCGAGGAGCAGGCGCTCATCATGAGCCTGGTCGAGAACCTTGCCCGCCGCCAGCATCGTGCCAATGATCTGCTACAAGGCATCGAGATACTGCAGAAGCAGGGTTATGATGCCCAGCAGATCGCTGATAAAACGGGACTGGCGCGTGACTATGTCATCGGCGTCTTGAATTTGATGGAGCGCGGCGAAGAGCGGCTTCTCTCTGCCGTTGAGGCCGGACATATGCCGATCACGCTGGCCATCCGCATCGCGGAAAATCCCGAAGACGAGCAGCGCGCCTTGCATGAGGCGTATGAGAGCAAACAACTGCGCGGTAATCGCCTGCTGTTGGCCAAGCGCCTGATCGATACGCGCAGGAGGCGCGGAAAGGGCTTCGCCGACGAGCGTGGCAAACGGCCCAAGCGCGACAAAGGCGATAAGGCTCTTACGGTGCAGGACATCATGAAGGTCTATCAGCGCGAGGTGGATCGCAAGCGTCTCCTGACGCGCAAAGCCGATGCCGTGTCCAATCGCATGCTGTTCGTGACCGAAGCCTTGCGCGAATTGTTACAAGATGAGCATTTCAGCACGCTGCTGCGCGCAGAAGGCTTGACGACGCTTCCCAAGCCGCTGGCCGGATTGATGGCGGAAAAAGGCCACGGTCATGGTTAAACCACCACCGCAAAAACCGAAACTTCCCAAAGGCGAGATCAAGGCTGGATTTGATCGTTCGACCATCGATCTGCGGATCGATCAGCTGGTGTCGATCAAGGTGGTAACGCCCGCTGCGCGTAAAAGCCCTAAATACCACCAGATCTTGGCTTCCATCCGCGAGGTAGGCATTATCGAGCCGCCAGTCGTCAGCCGCGATCCCAACATGCGCAATAAATACATTTTACTCGATGGCCATATGCGGGTCGAGGCACTTAAGGAGCTAGGCGAAACGGAAGTGACCTGTTTGGTATCAACCGACGATGAAGCCTTTACCTACAACAAGCACATCAACCGCTTGTCCACGGTGCAGGAACACCGGATGATTTTGCGAGCGATCGAGCGCGGCGTACAGGAAGCCAAGATCGCCGCAGCCCTCAATATCGATACCCGCAGCATCGTCACCAGGCGCGACCTGTTGAACGGCATTTGCTCGGAAGCCGCTGATCTCCTGAAAGACAAGATGGTACCGATTGCTACGTTCCCGATTTTGAAGCGCATGAAGTCCTTCCGTCAGATCGAGGCCGCGACGCTCATGAATGATGCAGGCGTGTATTCCAAAACCTATGCCCGCGCGCTTTTGGCGGCGACGCCAAGAGACCAGCTCACCGATCCGGAGAAGCCAAAGAACATCAAGGGTCTTGATGAAGACCAGATGGCGCGCATGGAGAGTGAGATGGAAAGCCTCCAGCGCGAGTATCGCCTGATCGAGGAAAACTATGGTAAGGACGTTTTGAACCTGACGCTGACCAAGGGTTATCTCGGCTCGCTTTTGGGCAACGCTAAGGTCGTGCGTTATCTGGCGCAAAACCATGCCGACATCCTGACTCAATTCCAGAAAATCGCCGACATCACGTCTCTGGCCAAAGAGACGGCGGCGTAACGAACTGAAGCAGGCAGCTCGACCTACTATTGTATGTCCAGGGTCTTTGAGCGCCAGCATAAGGGGACCGAGACCCTTGAAGCGTCGGGACTGTGGGAGAAGCCGCCCCGCCAAGGCTGGGTATGGAGCGATCACAGTGGCAGGGATGACGG
>CAYRVJ010000017.1:0-15219 GCA_964427785.1 uncultured Alphaproteobacteria bacterium
CGGTCGAGGTCGAAAATCTTTTGACCGTGATGCAGATCAAAAATCTTTGCCTGCAGGCAGGAATCGAAAAAATCGACGCGGGGCCGAAAGGCGCGGTATTGTCCTTTTATCAGAATAAATTCACAAAGCCCGAAGCCTTGATAAAATTTATACAGGAACAGCGCGGCAGCATCAAAATCCGCCCCGATCAAAAATTGGTTATTATGCGCAACTGGGTGGACGCGAGTGAACGCACCAGCGGTACAAAAAGCCTGGCGCAGCAAATTGTGCAAATAGCCGCGTAACCTATTTTGTCTATTGTCATCCCCGGCGAAAGCCGGGATCCATAATTCCGGTTTTTTATGCCGATAAAGCCTATGGATTCCGGGTCAAGCCCGGAATGACGATTTATTTTCTTTAGAGATATTTTTGCATTTGCAAAGTGCTGGCAATTTTGCGTGCCGGGCTAATTTGATAGCTCATGGTGAGCCTGTCGAACCATGGGCGGCGCATATGGTGTTTGCAGCCCATCCTTCGACAAGCTCAGGATGAGCCTAGAAGAGGATAAATCAAAATTAGTCCAATGTTTCAATTTATACTCTTTAAAGAAATTATTGCACTTGCTAAGGTGTTAACAGTTTCAATTCCGTTTTTCTTGCCTCTATGCCGGTTCCAGGTTAAACCTTTATGTTTGAACAATTAATAGGTTTTCCTGATGGCGAAATCCCAAGCGAAAAGCAAGTCCAAGAATAAGTCCAATTCCAAAAGCGCATCTTCCAAACCTGCGGGCAAAACGCCGGACAAGAAAAAGCTGCTGAAATTCTATCAGGACATGTTGCTGATCCGAAGGTTCGAGGAAAAATCCGGCCAGCTTTACGGCATGGGCCTGATCGGCGGGTTCTGCCATTTGTATATCGGCCAAGAGGCCGTGGTGGTGGGGATGCAGGATTGCCTGAACGAGGGCGATACGGTGATCACCGCTTACCGCGACCACGGCCATATGCTCGCCTGCGGCATGGAATCGCGCGGAGTGATGGCGGAATTGACCGGGCGTATCGGCGGCTATTCCAAGGGCAAGGGCGGCTCGATGCATATGTTTTCCAAGGAAAAGGGATTTTACGGCGGCCACGGCATCGTCGGCGCGCAAATTCCGCTCGGCACCGGCCTGGCCTTTGCCCATAAATACAACCAGGATGGTGGCGTGAACCTTTGCTATATGGGCGACGGCGCGGCGAATCAGGGCCAGGTTTACGAATCCTTCAACATGGCGGCGTTATGGAAACTGCCGGTGGTTTACATCATCGAAAACAACCAATATGGCATGGGCACATCCTGCGCCCGCGCGGCGGCTGGCAATGGTTTGTTCCATCGTGGCGAGCCGTTCGGCATTCCGGGCGTCCGGGTTGACGGCATGGATGTGCTGGCGGTGCGCGAGGCCGGTTTGAAAGCGGTTGAACATGTGCGCAGCGGCAAGGGGCCGTATTTGATGGAAATGCTGACCTATCGCTATCGCGGCCATTCCATGTCCGACCCCGGCAAATACCGCAGCAAGGAAGAAGTTGATAGTTACCGCGACAAGAACGATCCCATCGGCAATTTGCGCCATTATCTGGAAAAGAACAAATTGGCGAATGAGGCCGATTTCAAAAAAATCGAAGCCGAAGTCAAAACCATCGTCACTGATGCCGCCGATTTCGCGCAGACGTCGCCGGAACCGGATGCAAGCGAGTTGTGGACCGATATTTTGGTGGAGGCGGCGTAAATTTTACCGTCATTCCGGCGAAAGCCGGAATCTATAAGATTGCAAACAAGGAAGCAGTTAAAAGAGAGTTATAAAAATGCCCATCCAAATCCTAATGCCCGCTTTATCTCCGACCATGACCGAGGGCAATCTCGCCAAATGGCATAAGAAAGAAGGCGACCGCGTCAAGCCCGGCGAGGTGATCGCGGAAATTGAAACCGACAAAGCCACCATGGAAGTCGAAGCGGTGGACGAAGGCGTGATCGGAAAAATCCTGATCGACGCCGGCGCGCAGGGCGTTGCCGTCAATACGCCGATTGCGGTGTTGTTGGAAGAGGGGGAAGATGCCAGCGCCATTAAAACCAATGGCCAGCATCCCGCGCCAAAACCAGCTACCCAAGCGCCGAAGTCCGATATCGTTGTGAATAAATCCAGCGCCTCAGCGCCAAAACAAACGGCCGCTGCCGTGCCAACACCAAGCGCCTATACCGGCCCAACCGAAACCCGCACCGTCCGCGAAGCCTTGCGCGACGGCATGGCGGAAGAAATGCGCCGCGACAAATCCGTGCTGTTGATGGGCGAGGAAGTGGCGGAATATAACGGCGCGTACAAAGTCTCCCAAGGCTTGCTCGACGAATTCGGCCCGAAACGCGTGATCGACACGCCGATTACCGAACAAGGATTCGCGGGACTTGCCGTCGGTGCGGCGTTCGCGGGCTTGCGGCCGATTGTGGAATTCATGACCATGAATTTTTCGATGCAGGCGATCGACCAGATCATCAATTCCGCCGCTAAAACTTTGTATATGTCGGGCGGCCAATTGGGTTGCCCCATCGTGTTTCGCGGCCCCAACGGCGCGGCGGCGCGGGTTGGCGCGCAGCATTCGCAATGTTATGCGTCTTGGTATGCGCATTGTCCGGGCCTGAAAGTCATCGCGCCTTATTCGGGCGAGGACGCAAAGGGCCTGATCAAAGCCGCGATCCGCGATCCAAATCCGGTGGTGATTTTGGAAAACGAAGTGATGTACGGCCAATCGTTTCAGGTTCCGACCGATAAGGATTTCATCGTTCCCATCGGCAAAGCCAAAATCGAACGCGCCGGCGATCACATCACCATCACCGCCTTTTCGCGGATGGTCGGCGTTGCGTTGAAAGCCGCGGATAAATTGGCCGAAGAAGGCATTTTCGCCGAGGTAATCAACCTGCGCACGCTGCGCCCGCTGGACACCGACACGATCCTGCAATCGCTTGCCAAGACCAACCATATTATTTCCTGCGAAGAAGGATGGCCCTATGCCGGGATCGGTTCCGAAATCGCAGCGGTGGTGATGGAGCAGGGGTTTGACGACCTCGACGCGCCGTTCATCCGCATCGCCGGTACCGACGTGCCGATGCCTTATGCTGCGAATCTCGAGGCGATGTCGCTGCCGCAAGTAGATGGGATTGTCGCGGCGGCGAAAAAGATTTTAGGAATGGGGTAATGGCGTACGGGGTAGTGGGGTAATGGAAAAAAATTGCCGACCCACAGCCCCATTACCCTACTACCCCATTACCCCAAGGAGAAAAAATATGCTCACGCCAAATTCATCCAAATCTCGCATCATCGCCTCCCCCCTCGCCAAACGCTTGGCCAAGCAAATGGGCGTCGATCTTGCTTCTATTTCCGGTTCCGGCCCGCGCGGACGGATTGTGCGCAAGGATGTGGAAGGCGCGAAAAGCGGCTCCATGGCATCGCCGATTGCGATGAATAAATCGCTGGTCACGACCGGCGGGCAAATGCCGCAATCGACTTTTAGCGTCGAGCCGCATACGCAGATGCGAAAAATCATCGCCAAACGCTTGACGGAATCCAAACAAACCGTGCCGCATTTTTATTTGACCGTGGATTGCGAATTGGACGCGCTATTGGATATGCGCGCGCGACTGAATAAGAAATTGGAAGGCGAGGGCGTAAAATTATCGGTCAACGACCTGATCATCAAAGCTTGCGCCAGCGCCCTGATAAAGGTTCCAAACGCCAACGTATCTTGGAGCGACGAAGGCATGTTGAAATTCCACCAGGCCGATATTTCGGTCGCAGTCGCAATCCCCGGCGGTTTAATTACACCCGTGATTCGCGGGGCGGACCGCAAGGGTTTCAAGGATATTTCGGTTGAAATGAAGGCGCTGGCCGAACGCGCCAAGGCGGGCAAATTGACGCCCGAAGAATATACAGGCGGCAGTTTCAGCATTTCGAACCTCGGCATGTTCGGCATCAAGGATTTTTCCGCCATCATCAACCCGCCCCAAGGCGCGATCCTGGCCGTCGGCGCGGGCGAAAAGCGCCCCGTGGTCAAGGATGGAGAGCTTGCCGTTGCCACAATCATGAGCTGTACGCTGTCGGTCGATCACAGGGCGATTGACGGCGCGGTCGGCGCGGAATGGATCGCAGCGTTCAAGGGCTTTATCGAAGAGCCGTTTATGATGATGGTTTAAGAGAGTGCCTAGTACCCAGTTCCCTGGTTGTCTTCTTTTTTTATAGGAAATTAGCATGGATAATTTTGATGTCGTAATCATCGGCGGCGGCCCGGGCGGTTATGTGGCTGCGATCCGCGCCAGCCAGCTGAAAATGAAAGTCGCGCTGGTTGAAGCGAATCATTTGGGCGGCATCTGTCTCAATTGGGGCTGTATCCCGACCAAGGCGCTGTTGCGCAGTTCCGAGGTTCATCATGTGGTGCAGCATGCGGCGGATTACGGCATTAAGATCGAAGGCAAGATTTCGGTCGATCTGTCCAAGGTGGTCGCCCGGTCGCGCGACGTCGCGAAAAAACTGTCCGGCGGAATCGGCCATTTGATGAAGAAAAACAAAGTCACCGTGTTCGACGGCTTCGGCAAGCTCGCCGGAAAAGGCAAAGTGTCGGTTGAAAAAGACAAAAAGCAAATCGCCATGCTGTCGGCGAAGCACATTATCCTGGCCACCGGCGCGCGGGCGCGGATTCTGCCGGGGCTGGAGCCGGACGGTAAGCTGGTTTGGAGTTATAAAGAAGCGATGGTTCCGCCCTCCATGCCCAAATCGCTGCTGGTTGTGGGATCGGGCGCGATCGGCATTGAATTTGCGAGCTTTTACCGCAATCTCGGCGCGGACGTGACCGTGGTTGAAATGATGGACCGCATCTTGCCGGTCGAGGACGAAGAAATCAGCCAATTCGCCCGCAAGCAATTTGAAAAACAGGGCATCAAGATCTTAACGGGCGGCACGGTCAAGGGATTGAAAAAAGCCGCGAACGACGTCACCGCCACCATCGATATTGGCGGCAAGACGCAAGACATTAAAATCGACCGCGTCATTTCCGCCGTCGGCATTGTCGGCAATATCGAAGGTATCGGCATCGAAAACACCAAGATCAAAGTCGAAAAATCCCACATCCTTGTCAATGAATGGCTGCAAACTGGCGAGCCTGGCGTTTATGCCATTGGCGACGTCGTCGGCGCGCCATGGTTGGCGCATAAGGCCAGCCATGAAGGCGTTATTTGCGTCGAAAAAATTGCGGGCCAAAACGATGTGCATCCGCTTAATGTGCAAAACATACCCGGCTGTACCTATTCCATGCCGCAAATCGCCAGCATCGGTATGACTGAAAAGAAGGCGAAAGAGCAGGGGCGCGAGATCAAAGTCGGCCGCTTCCCTTTCATGGGCAATGGCAAAGCAATCGCGCTGGGCGAACCCGAAGGCCTGGTCAAAACCATTTTCGACGCCAAAACCGGGGAATTGTTAGGTGCGCATATGATCGGCGCGGAAGTCACCGAAATGATCCAAGGTTTTGGTATCGCAAAGGCCGGCGAGTTGACCGAATCCGAGCTAATGCACACTATCTTCCCACACCCGACATTGTCGGAAATGATGCATGAATCGACGCTGGATGCGTTTGGAAAGGTGATTCATTTTTAGGTATTGTTTTAAATAGCTTAGAGTTTTTTATTGACAAGGGCCGCTACTATATTTATCCTTTAAAGATAAATTATGGCGATGCGGTATTTTTGCTCTAGAAATAATTGAGGAAATACAATGAAAAAAAATGGATGGGCAAGTTTTGCCGCCGGCTTAGGGATCGCAACGTTTAGCGGTATAACATACAACCAGCTTGTTCAGGCACCCAAAAACCGCTCGCTTCAAGCCGAAAATTCTTCTCTTAGGCAAGATGTCCTTGATCTTAGGCAAGATGTCCTTGATCTTAAACAAGAAAACATTGAACTTCGAATTGAAGCCATATGTAAGGGTCTGGAGCTAGTTATACATGCGATTGCTAGTGGTACAACCCCAAACGATACAGCTGTCTGGTCTATTGCGCCCCCAAGAGCTGGGCTGTCAAATCCCGTATATTTTTACTATTTCTCCCAGAACGATGCCTGTAAAATAATGCCAGAGCTTTTTAACAATCTTCTTGCGGAAGAAAACATATCTGCTGATTTGCGTACCAGGATGACTGCAATACTCAGTAACCCTTTGAGGCCTCGTTCTGATGAATTGGTTTTGATTGATAGAAATCCTGTAACTGGCGAGTCTTCTCAGATAACCGTCGAACAAGCCTTAGAAAGAGTCGGCGAGGTAGGGGTTATGACCGGACTTTCAGGATTAAGAACCCGCGCTCCGGAACATGCCGAAAGAATCAATGCCATCGCTTCGGAAATGGGAATAAATTTCGGGCCGAGCAGGGAATTGAGCGAGTATATTTCCCGGGGCAGTCAGGGAAGATAAAGGCTATAAAATGGACTGGTATAAAGTAGCCCTCACTGCTACATTAACCCCATGTCGACCGCCCCCACCCAGCCCGCCCTGCGCCATCCTGAAAAGGCGCATCGCCCTGACAATCCTATTCAACGCAAGCCCGATTGGATCCGCGTCAAGGCGCCGGTATCCAAAGAATATCACGACACCAAGGAATTGATGCGCAATTTGAATCTTCGCACCGTGTGCGAGGAGGCTGCTTGCCCCAATATCGGCGAATGCTGGGCGCAGAAACACGCGACCTTTATGATTCTGGGCAGCGTTTGCACCCGCGCTTGTTCGTTCTGCAACGTGGCGACCGGGCGGCCCGATAAGCTCGATCCGCATGAGCCTGACCATGTCGGCATGGCGACCGCAAAATTGGGATTAAAACATGTGGTTGTGACATCGGTCGACCGCGACGATCTGGATGATGGCGGGGCGGAACATTTTGCGCAGACTATCCAAAAAATCCGCCTGTTTTCGCCAGGAACCACGATTGAAATTCTAACGCCGGATTTCCTGCGCAAGCAGGGCGCGCCCGATATCGTCATCAAGGCGCGGCCCGATGTGTTCAACCATAATTTGGAAACCGTGCCGCGTTTATATGCGTCTGTCCGCCCCGGCGCCCGTTATTTCACCAGCTTGCAATTGCTGGCCGACGTAAAGCAAAAAGACCCCAGCATTTTTACCAAATCCGGCATCATGGTCGGTCTTGGCGAAAGCAAGGAAGAAGTCTATCAAGTGATGGACGATCTACGCGCGGCGGATGTCGATTTCATCACCATCGGCCAATATCTGCAACCGACGCCGAAACATATCGCGGTGGATCGGTTCGTTCACCCGGACGAGTTCGCCGAATACGCGCAAATGGCGCGGGGCAAAGGATTTTTGATGGTGTCGGCATCGCCTTTGACGCGCTCGTCCTATCACGCCGACGCGGATTTCGAAAAAATGCGCGATGCGCGGAATAAAATCCTGGAACTGAAAAAAACGGCCTAAAAAGCCGTTAAAGAATCTCCTTGACTTTGTATCACGTTTGTGATACATTTTATGCACATCATTTCAGGAGATTTTTTTATGGCAAAAACCGAAGTCGTCCACGCCCGCGTAGAGCCAAAGGTAAAAAAACAAGCCGAGGCCGTATTCAAAATGCTGGGCCTTACCACCAGCGACGCCATTTCCATGTTTCTGCGTCAAGTGGCGCTGAATGACGGTATTCCTTTCAGCCTTAATGTGCCGAACAAGAAAACCGCCAAGGTCATTCGCGATGCTAGGGCTGGAAAAAACGTTAAAACCTTTGATTCTTTTGATTCTTTTCTTAAGGATTTAAAGGGTTAAGAGATGCGTCAAGTATCCCGCGCCAATCGCTTCAAAAAGGACTACAAACTTATTTCTAAGCGCGGCAAAAAGTTAGAAAAGCTTGATGCTGTTATGTTTATGCTCGCCAAAGAGGGCGCGCTTCCACCCAAGTATAAGTTGCATAAACTCATCGGCGAATGGGAAGGCACTTGGGAATGCCATATCGAACCCGACTGGCTATTGGTTTTTGAAATGAACAGCACGCATATACGCCTTTTGCGCACAGGGACGCATAGTGATTTGTTCTGATAAAATAACTACCCTAACCGCTTATAATTCCATGGATTAACCAATTAATCCTGCCAAAACCTAACTTGCCCGCTATACTATACTATATGCTAAACAGGGGGTTATAAGCCGTGACAGGCGAAAATTTAGGCGAATATCTCGATATATTTTGGCTGGTTTTCTGCGCCATCCTGGTCGTGATGATGCAGGCGGGTTTTACCTGCCTTGAAAGCGGCTTGGTCCGCGCCAAAAACAGCATCCATGTCGCCGGAAAAAACGTCGTCGATTTCTGCATGGCGTCCTTGCTGTTTTGGCTGACCGGATTCGGCATCATGTTCGGCAACAGCTATTTCGGGCTTTTCGGCACCAGTTTCTTTATGTTCGGCCATACTTCTTCTGCCTGGCTGTATTCGTTTTTCCTATTTCAAATGGCGTTTTGCGCCATCGCCACCACTATCGTTTCCGGCGCGGTGGCGGAACGCATCCGTTTTTCCGGCTATGTCGTTTCATCGTCCATTTTATCGGGCATCATTTATCCGGTCGCCGGGCATTGGGCCTGGGGCGGATCGATTCCAGGAACAGATACCGGCTGGCTTGCCAGCATCGGATTTATCGACTTTGCGGGATCAACCGTGGTGCATTCCGTCGGCGGCTGGATGGCGCTTGCGGCCTTGCTGATTATCGGCCCGCGCATTGGCCGTTTCGGGCCGGGCGGCAAAGAAATCGAGGGCAGCGATCTGCCCAAAGCCACTTTGGGCTTGATGCTTTTATGGGTCGGATGGTTCGGATTCACCGGGGGATCTTTGCCGCAATTTACCGGCGACATACCGCTGGTTATGGTCAATACAGCGCTGGGCGGCGCGGTCGGCGGATTGATCGCGCTGACCGTTTCCTGGCAGTTCAAGGGGCGACCCGACGTGATTCGCTCTATCAGCTGCGTTATCGCGGGACTGGTCAGCATATCGGCCAGCGCGCATATCATCACGCCCTATGCCGCCATCATCGTGGGCGGCGTCGGGGCGTTGGTTTGTTTCTGGGCGCATGAGCTTTTGATTAAATTCAAAATCGATGATGTCATCGGCGCTGTTCCCGCGCATCTTTTCGCCGGAATATGGGGTACGCTGGCGGTTGCGATATTCGCGCCTTTGGATTCTTTTGGAACCGGCCTTTCCCGGATGCAGCAACTTACTGTTCAATTGACCGGCGTCGCCAGCATCGGCGCCTATGCCTTTGGTCTTGGATTCCTTTTGCTGTCGCTGATGGACCGGTTTTTCGCGCTAAGGGTCGATACCCATGCGGAACGCTTGGGGTTGAACATAGCAGAGCATGGCGCCAGCACGTCTATTTTCAAATTGACCCAGGAAATGGAACGCCAGCGGCTGGACGCCGATTTCGGCAAGCATGTTGAGGTGGAGCCGGACACCGAAGCCGGGCAAATCGCCGCGCAGTACAACATGGTTTTGGACAAATTCAACTTTGAAACGCAAAAGCGCGAACGCGCGGTGCAAGAAATGCAAAGGGCCAAGGATGCGGCGCTTGCGGCAAGTAAGACCAAATCCCGCTTTTTGGCCAATGTCAGCCACGAATTACGAACGCCATTGAACGCGATCATGGGTTTTTCCGAAGCGATCCAGACGCAGATCCTGGGCGCTATCGGCAACAAAAAATATGTCGAATATGCAGACCATATATTCCGCAGCGGCCAGCATCTTTTGAATATTATCAAGGATATCCTCGATCTTTCCAAGATGGAAGAAGGCAGGCTGGAGCTTACGTCGCAGCCCATCAGTCTGCGCGACAATTACGAAAAAACTTATGGCTTTTTAAGAATGCCGATCGAGCAGGGCCGTATTAATCTAAGCGTTCTCATCCCCGATGACTTGCCGATGGTTCATGCCGACGAACGCGCCATGACCCAGATCATGACCAATTTGCTGTCCAACGCCGTAAAATTTACTTCGGAAAACGGTTCTATCGAATTCCGCATCTGGCAGCGGGAAGACGGCGGATTGTCTTTTCAGGTAAAGGATAACGGTATCGGCATGTCGCCGGACCATATCGAACGCGCGATGGAGCCTTTTATTCAGGTCGATAGCCAGGTTAGCCGGCGTTTCAAAGGAACGGGGCTGGGGCTTCCTATTACAAAATCGCTGGTGGAATTGCACGGCGGAAATATTGCCCTGGAAAGCGAGCTGAACAAGGGGACTAGTGTAACCGTCAATCTGCCCAAAGAGCGAACCGTCAAGAACAATGCATCTGCATCCAGCGTCTAAGCCTTTGCAAGGATTCGCGCCCTAAATCCGATAGATCGTCCATACCTTGGCAGGCCGAGTCTACATCGAATTTTCTGCAGGCTTCTTCCATAAAATGCGCCTTGTCTTGCAAAGAGACAAGTCCAAAGCTGCCCGCCGTGGATTTCAGCGAGTGTCCTTCGCGGCTTAGTTCTGACCAATTTTTCTGACTTTGAAGCGTTTCGATATGATTTAAACAGGCTTCGGTTTCTGTAATAAAAGTCCCCAAAAGATGCTTTAGGGTGTCATTGCCCAAATCATGCGCCAGCTTTTTCAGTACGCTTTCATCCAATAAAACCATTAAACCCCCGCCTAATTTTTTGTTTTATTATTGTTTATCTTGATCTTAATGATTTAATTTTAAGTAAAATGTAAGAAAAAATACAAAAATCTATGATAATATTGAATAATATTGGAATTTAATTTCAGCAAAAAATTATTTGGTTGACGTATTTTAATTTTTTGCTAAAATAATAAGTAAATAACTAATAAAATTTCAATATAGCTAGTGTTTAGCTACGTTTGCTAAAGAGGGAGGCAAATGACTAGGTCCAACGGCATAAGTCGGATCTTTGGCTTTTTAGGGCGCGCAGCGCTGCTGTGCGCGTTTTTCCTAGCCCTGCCGTCTGCGGCAATGGCCGTGGATATGAGCGCAAGAGTGGCCGAGACGGGATTGCCCGCAGCAAACCCTCTACAGCGTTTAATGGGCGTAAAAAGTCAAGGGCGGGAAAGGCCAACCGAACCAGTGCAATCCAACTCCTCGGCCAATAAAGCCGCTAATTCATCTCCGTTATACAGCGCCCTTAGAAACGCGCAAACCGAAGCAAACCAGCGATCCCTCCAAGGGTATTCGGTCAACGTCAGCTATGCCGGGCAATCCAAATCGTCTATGGCCTATCGCAACCAATACAGGCCCGCCGCCGCTGCTCCGGCAAGACCTGCGGTAAGAGTGGCTTCCACAGCTTCCTCTCAGCAAGCCACCCTTCCATCCGGCAATGTGCCTGCCGCCCAGGCAGCGCCCTCGATAATACGCACCGAAACACAAGCACCGGTTCGCATCAGTGTCCCGGCAGCGGCTGCGCCTGTAATCGCGGCTCCAGCCCCTGTGCCAAGACCTCCTGCGCAGGTTCAAATGCCTTCGCCCCAAATTTCGCAGCCTGCGGTCCGCCCGGCGGTTGTTCAGCGCGTACATACCGACGCACCCTAGGCCTAAGCCGATTTTCCCATTTGACTTGAAAGCGGTTTTTTGTTTTTTAACGGCTTATGCCGCATTTCCAAGAAAAACGCGTCCTTGGCTATTCCCGCGAAGACATGTACCGGCTTGTCGCGGATGTGGAATCTTATCCGAAATTCCTGCCCTGGTGCTTGCATGCGGAAATCCACGAGCAAAGCGCGAAGCATCAAGTAACCGATCTTGTCATCGGCTGGAAGATATTCCGCGAGAAATTCAAAAGCCACGTCGATATGGAAAAAGGCCATAAGATTGCTAGCCGAGCGATAGAAGGCCCGTTCGAGCATCTACGCAACGAATGGATTTTTAAGGACCACAAAAGCGGCGGCTGCGAAGTGGGATTTATGGTGGATTTCGAATTCCGCTCGCCGATCCTAAAAAAAGTGATAGAGCCTTTGTTTTTTCCGGCGGTCCAAAAAATGATTTCAGCCTTTGAGAACAGGGCGATGGAGATTTATGCAAAACAATAGCGCAGTGCGCTTTTCTTCGTCGCAGATAGAAATTTTAAAGCTGGCGGCGATCGCCTTTATGTTCTTGGATCATCTAAATAAAATATTTTTCGAATTCGATTATCTATGGATGTTTTTCGTGGGCAGGATGGCTTTTCCGCTTTTCTGCCTGATTGCGGCCTATCATTACGAATTTCATACCCGAGATAAGCAGCGCTATATGCTGCGGCTTTTGGCCTTTGGCGCGGTCAGCCAGATTTTTTATGTCTACGCAACGCAGCGTTACGACATGCTCAATATATTTTTTACACTGGGATTCGGGGTCGGGCTTTTAATCCTTTTGGATCGGATCGAAGCCATGCAAAGGCAAAATCCGAAAAACAAATGCGTTGCCGAGATAGCCGCGTTTTTGCTGCTTATCGGCGTTGCCAGCCATACGGAATATTATCAGGCGGGCATGGCCTTGATTCCCGCGCTGGCGCTGTATATCCGCAAGCAAAACTCTTGGACGCTGTTCCTGGCAATGGTTTTGACTTTGGCATGCAACTTGTTTAGCTATTTCGCTTTGTTCGGCCTTGCCGCCTATGCGCTGGCTTATGCGGTCGGCATGATGCAAATTCCGCAATTCCGCTTGCCGCGCTACGTCTATTACGCTTTTTACCCGCTGCATCTTGCGGTGTTACGCTTCCTCGCCTAAGGCCGCTTGCAAAAGGTCGAGCGTTTTTTCCGCCGCTTGCCTTTGGATGTCTTGTCTTTCGCCTTGGAAAATCAATCTATGCGTGACGGCAGCCGCATTTTTGCGTTTTGTTGCGATATAAACAAGCCCGACCGGCTTTTCCACAGATCCCCCGCCAGGCCCGGCAATGCCGGTAATAGCAGCGCCGATATCGACGGGATATTTTTCTAAAAGACCGCTTGCCATTTCAATCGCTGTTTCCGCCGATACCGCACCATGGGTTTTTAAAGTTTCTTCCCTAACGCCCAGCAATTGCATTTTTGCCCAATTGGCGTAAGTCACAAGCCCGCAGGCGAATACGTCCGAAGATCCTGGAATGGACGTAAACGCAGCGCTGACAAGCCCGCCGGTGCAGGATTCTGCAAGACCTAAAATCATCTTGCGCCGGCGTAATGTTTCCAGCAATTTCGCGGATTTTCTTGGCCCCGTCATTGTTCTATACCCAATAAATTTGCGCGGCGACAAGCAGCAAGCCCGCGAAAAGTCCTGCAGCCAGATCGTCGGTCATGACGCCGAGCGCGCCTTTTAGTTTTTTATCGAAAAAGCTAATCGGCCATGGCTTTAAAATATCAAAAAATCGAAACAGCGCAAAAGCCAAGCATGCATAGATCGCCTCGACATCTATCAAATAGAAAAACACCAGCGCCTGTCCCACGACCTCGTCGATGACGATCCAAGAAGGGTCGGCATGCGGATCTTTATCTTGTTTCAAGCAGCGGTCGACCGCCCAAAATCCGAACACGAATACCAGGGCAAAAAAGACGCCAAGCCCCAGCCAACCGGTATGCAGCATCAGCAGATAGCAAATGGCCGAGGTATAAAGCGACGCCCAGGTGCCGGGCGCATAGGGCAAATAGCCGCTTTGCAGCCCGGATGATATCCAATTTGCGATTTTGTTCAGCATGCGGACGCCCTAAAAGACGCGGTGACCATAACATAGGCGGCGATGCCTTCTTTCCGGCCAATGAATCCAAGCCCTTCGCTTGTGGTCGCTTTGATATTGACGTTGCGAATTTCAATGCCCAATATTTTTGCGATGGATTCTTGCATGGCGGCGCGGTACGGGCCGATTTTAGGATCTTCCGCCAATATGGTGGCGTCGATATTATTGATTTCGCCGCCAGATTGACGCAATTGCTTTACGGCAAAATCGACGAATATTTTCGAATCGGCGTTTTTCCACCTCTGGTCTTGCGGCGGGAAATGCTGGCCGATATCGCCCGCGCCGCAGCATCCCAGCAAAGCGTCGGTCAGGGCGTGCAGCACCACATCGGCATCGGAATGCCCGTCTAGTTTTCTATGGAATGGAATGCCCACACCGCCCAAAATGATTTTATCGCCGTCGGCAAAGCCATGCACGTCATATCCAAAAGCCGATTTTACCGTCATGCTGGATTCCTTGTCTTTTCTCGCGCGATCCAAATCCTGGGGCAGGGTGATTTTAAAATTGCCGCCTTGGCCTTGCAGCATTGTCGTTTTCAGCCCGAAATGCAAGCCGCAGGCGATATCGTCGCTGAAAGAAAGCTTTTGCGCCGCCGCCTTTTCATGCGCCTCTAGAATCTGGCGGAATGGGAATCCTTGGGGCGTTTGCGCCTGCCATAGGCCTTCGCGATTCAGGTTTTCCAAAGCTTTACCGTTGCCGTCGCAGCGGTGCAGGCTGTCTTGCGATTTTATGCCAAGCGACACGCCGGAATTTTCCTGCCTGACCAAGAGGTCTAAAAGTTTGTGCAAATCGTCCGGGTGCAAATTCGGCCTTGCCGCGTCATGGATCAATACATGAGTAGGGTTGTGCTTTGCCAAGGCGCGCAACCCAAAAAAAATGGACTCTTGACGGGTTTTTCCACCCGCAACCAGGGGCAATAATTTGGCGATTCCCAAGGCCGCCTTTTCATAAAGATTTTGATCATCGGGATTGATCACAACCTGTATACCGGCAATGGCCCGGCAGGTGGAAAGTGTTTCAAGGCTGTGGGCCAATAATGGCTTGCCGCAAAGATCCTGATATTGTTTGGGGATAGCGCCTTGGAGCCGCGAACCCTGGCCCGCAGAGGCGATTAAGGCGTATATATTCGAGGCATTTGCCATGGTTCACTGCATAGCATAAACGCTTGCAAAATAAACAAGATTTATTATAATGCCTAAAAATTAGGCAATTATGGCAAACGACGCAACCACCATCCAGGCCGGGCAACAACCCAGGGCAGAATTAAAAGGTTTTTCCATTGGCCAGGTATTTCTGGAACAGCCGGTAATCCTCGCCCCCATGTCGGGCGTCACCGATATGCCCTTCCGCCGCCTGGTAAAACGCAGCGGGGCGGGGCTTGTGGTGTCGGAAATGATCGCGTCCGAATCCGCGATCCGCGAAACCAGGCAAGCCAAATTAATGGCAAAAAACAGCCCAGAGGAATTTCCGATGGCGGTGCAGCTTGCGGGCTGCGAGCCTGAAAAAATGGCCGAGG
>CAYRVJ010000018.1:0-14980 GCA_964427785.1 uncultured Alphaproteobacteria bacterium
TCGGCACTTGCGGCAAGGACGGGCAATCGGTTCCCGTCGGCGTCGGCCAGCCGACGTTGTTGCTCGAAGGCATGACCGTCGGCGGGACGCGGGTTTAAAAATAAATCATCCGGCAAAAGGGCACTAATATAAGCGGAAGAAAACCGGAAGCCAGCCCGCTTCGTGGGCATATTCTATCAATTCCAATAAGGGCAAAGCCAAAAGAAAAGGGATAGCATCGCGGAATGTGATCCAAACGAATCTCGGATTGACCGCAAGCGATTCGGGCGACCGCCAAAGGCCGAAATCCGGCACCCAGCGCGGCGTGATCCGGGCATAGTCGGCAAAAGCGCCGCCAAAACGCTCGGACAGATATTTTTCCTCCCGCTCCACAACCAGCGGATAATAAAGCATAAAAACCATCGCCAACACTATCAAGAAAAAAGCCATTCCTGTCATCAACCCGATCCCCAATACCGCGATAAAACTAAAGCCGTAAAGAGGATTGCGCATCAAGGAATAAGGCCCGGTGACGACCAGCTCGGCGTTTTTCCTGCCGCCGACATACATCGCGCAAAGAACGCGCCCCGAAACCCCGGCAAGAATAAATATATAGCCGAACCATTCCGTGATTTCTTCAATATTCCATATGGGGGCGGAAAACAGCAAAAGCCCGACCGCCAGCACTGCGAAAAAACGGGTAATCGTAATTCGTGATTTAAGAAGAGCTTTTGATTCAATCGATGCCATAAGGTGGCTTTATAGCAAAAACGCGAAAAAACACAAATGAAACATTAGAATTCAAGGATTGAGCGTCTTTACACAACCTATAATTGTATATTATATTGACAGCAACCTATGATTGTTGTATTAACAAGATAGCAACTTTTATCTGATATAATTTCTCCATGACAATCCGCCTCATTGCCATAGTATGCGCCCTGTTCCTGGCCACGCCCGCAAACGCCGTGGAATTTTCCGCAGCGCCGCTTAAAACCTTGCCCGGCCCATATCCCGCCCAATTGATCCGCGTGATCGACGGCGATTCGGCGCAAATGCGCGTGACCGTCTGGCTGGGGCAGGAAATCACCACCATCGTCCGGCTTGTCGGGCTTGACACGCCGGAATTAAAAGCGCGCTGCGTGCGGGAAAAAGATTTGGCGCTTGCCGCCAAGACGCGACTGGAACAATTGCTCGGCGGCAAAAGCATAGAAATCTACAACATCCAGGCGGATAAATATGGCGGCCGCGTGCTGGCACAATTGCGCGCGGGCGATCAGAAGGACGTCGCGCAAACCTTGATCGCGGAAAACCTGGCCCGCCCCTATGCGGGTAAAAAGCGCGGCGGCTGGTGCGATATCGCACAAATAAACTAAATTATAAACTTATATTATAATTTAATTCTAAATTTTTATGACAAAATCGTGAAATATTCCATTTTTGACTTTGACAGGATTGGAAAACATCTTCCCCAATGGTAGTGTCGGCGACAAAAATAATAACCATAGGGGATAATCGAGATGATTTACAAACTGAACAAGCTCAGCGAATTTTCATGCCCAAAGCTTTTCCTGATGCTTTTTTCCAAATCTTCAAAAAACCGTAAGGCGGCATTAAAGGAAATAATTGGCCGTTTTTTTCCAGGTGTCGAGGCTTTGGAAATCAATCCGGTCGATCAAGCCTCGGCTGAGCATAAACTGAGGCAAATATGCTCGGAACCAGAATGGCTTCTTCGGGCGCGCATGAACGCTTGCGACTCGGCCATAACGATGGTTCAAGCCAATGCGCAAGCCGCCATGGAACAGGTTACCTTTCGGCCAGAACAAGATATCCGCGAATGGACCAATCACATTTTCGCCTTGGCCAGGGGATCGGAAGCAATCGAAAAAATCCTGAAAGAAAAACAGCGCGCAAGGGCCGCTTGATTATTTCTTCATCCTGTTATCGATCAAATCCTGAACCACCGCCGGATCGGCAAGGGTCGAGGTGTCGCCCAAATTATCCAAGCTGTTTTCCGCGATCTTGCGCAAAATGCGGCGCATGATTTTGCCCGATCTGGTTTTGGGCAGGCCGGGCGCGAATTGCACGAAATCGGGGGTGGCAATGGGCGATATTTTTTGGCGGACCCATTGCGTCAGCTCTTTGCGCAATTCTTCTCCCGGCGCAATGCCGCTTTTCAGCGTGACATAGGCGTAAATCCCTTGGCCCTTGATATCGTGCGGCATGCCGACCACGGCGGCTTCGGCGACCGATGTATGTTCGACGAACGCGCTTTCGATTTCCGCGGTGCCAAGCCTGTGGCCGGACACATTGATTACGTCGTCTACACGCCCGGTGATCCAATAATAGCCGTCCTCGTCGCGCCTGCACCCGTCGCCGGTGAAATATTTTCCGGGATAGGTTTTAAAATAAGTTTCGACGAACCGCGCATGATCGCCATGCACCGTGCGCGCCTGGCCGGGCCAGGAATCGGCAATCACCAGATTTCCTTCGCAGGCGCCATCCAATATTTTACCTTCAGCATCGACGATTTGCGGCACAATGCCGAATAAGGGCAAAGTCGCCGAGCCGGGCTTTAAATCCACAGCGCCCGGCAAAGGCGCGATCATGACCCCGCCGGTTTCGGTCTGCCACCATGTGTCGACAACGGGGCAACGCGCTTCGCCCGCCACATTGTAATACCATAGCCAGGCTTCGGGATTGATCGGCTCGCCCACCGACCCCAAAAGCCGCAAGGATTTGCGGCTTGTGTTTTTGACCCATTCCTCGCCCTCGCGCATCAGCGCGCGGATCGCCGTGGGCGCGGTGTAAAGAATATTCACCTGATGCTTGTCCACCACTTGCCAAAAACGCGAGCTGTCCGGATAGGTCGGGATGCCTTCGAACATCAGCGTGGTCGCGCCATTCGCCAGCGGCCCATAAAGGATATAACTATGCCCCGTGACCCAGCCCAGATCGGCGGTGCACCAATAAATATCATCCGTCTTGTAATCGAAAACCCATTTATGCGTCAGCGCGGCATAGAGCAAATAGCCGCCGGTAGTGTGCAGCACGCCCTTGGGCTTTCCGGTCGAGCCGGAGGTGTACAAAATGAACAGCGGATCTTCGGCATTCATGATTTCGGGCGGGCAATCGGCGGAAACATTCGCGCCCGCTTCGTGATACCAAATGTCGCGCGCGGAATTCCATTCCACTTTTCCGCCCGTGCGGCGCACCACCAGAACTTTCTTCACCTGCGGGCAGGATTGTAAAGCCTGATCGGCATTGGATTTGAGGGGGATTTTCTTGCCGCCGCGCAAAGCTTCGTCGGCGGTGATTAAAAAATGCGAATCGCAATCCTGAATCCGTCCTGCCAGCGATTCGGGCGAAAACCCGCCGAACACAACGGAATGAATCGCGCCGATCCGCGCACAGGCCAGCATGGCGAAAGCAGCCTCGGGAATCATCGGCATATAGATCGTAACCCGGTCGCCTTTTTTAACGCCGATCGATTTCAACACATTGGCGAGGCGGCAAACCGATTCGTATAATTCCTGATAGGTGATCTGGCGCGAATCTTTTGGATCGTCCCCTTCCCATATAATCGCCACCCGGTCCTTATGTTCCGGCAAATGCCGATCGACACAATTGTAACAAGCATTCAGCGCGCCATTTTCAAACCATCTGATCCGCGCATTATCCGCAAAATCGGCATTCTTTATTTTGCTTGGGAATTTTTCCCAAGTCAGGTGTTTTGCCTGCACCCCCCAGAACTGATCGGGAAAATTGACCGAGGCTTTGTACATCGCCGCATATTGGTCGCGGTTGATATGGGCGTTTTGAAAGTTGGGCTTAACAGGGATTCGGGCCATGCTTTACGCTAGTTTTTCTTGGATTGCCCGTCAACCGGGGAATTTTAGTAATGACTCATTTTGACAATACACAACAGCTCATCCTGAGCCTGTCGAAGGATGGGCGACCAAATCCCATGGTTCGACAAGCTCACCATGAGCCTTTTTTGTCAAAATGAGTCACTACCGGAATTTTTTACCCCTTGATATTTGTATTTTTAAAGGATATGATTTGCCAAATTTCGTGATAATATCAGGAGGCATAGATGATTAAACCGAACGGCGCCGAAAAACCCCCGCTTTTTACGCAAAGCCTAGCAGGCGATTGCGCCAAATCTTTATTTGAAGCATTTCAAATGGACGACGCCCAGAAAAACAGAGAGCTGATCGAAAAAGTTTTTAGGAAAATTTATCAAGAGGACAAGGATTTATACCTGCGATTAATCCGGCAATTGGGCAGCACAGGGAAAGCTTTTGAAAAAACGGCAAAGCAATTGCAAGAAAAGCATCCGAATTTCGGCAAAATTATCGATCATCTTTATGGCCTCGTCGATGCAACCCGCAAAATTTTTATTCCCCAAAAGGCCATAGAGTTTGGGACAGCGGTTGTTATTGACGATGTTGGGCAATTCAATGACGATGCGACCAAGCAATTGCTGCGGGCGATCATGCTGCATGTACAAGATAAATGCGATAGCGCACCTGGCGCAGCGCTAAAAAACCCGCAAAGCTTTGGCGGTTATAGGGGAAAAGGCGAAAGAGAGAAATAAGATTTTTCTATACTTCGCTTAAGGATAGTATTTTTGCATAATAATTGGAGGGACAAAAAATGACCGCAACACAAACCATGCCGATATTTACCCCGACATTTACGTCAAATCATTTAGGGGAATATGCGCAAGGTTTCTTCGAAGGCCTCCATCATCGCAAAAGCGCTAAGAATAAAAAGGCAATCTTCTCGGTTTTTGCTGCAGCCTATAAAGCCGAAACGGCGCTATACGACGCAACATTAAAATCATTAGAGGCAGACGTCGTGGATTTCACTGAAAAGGCGGCCAAATTGGCCGAGAAATGTCCCGACATTAAGTCGGCTATGGATTTTATCAATATCTTTGTTTCTGATACGATCAATAAAGACCCGCTTTATGCCCCCGTGGACAAAGCTTCTTTTAGTTCCGTCATTTTCAAGCAGCTATTGCGCGCGATCATGGGGCAAGTAAAAGCGGAACAAGATCAGCTCATGCCAGGCCCCGCCCTTCTAGCCTGCTTAGCGCCGGAAAGTGGCTTATTGCGCGCGGGCACAGGACGATGGCGCGCGTAAATAAAATCCAGATGCTGGATTTATTCTTCGCTGTCAGATTCTAAAATTTTTTTCGCCATCTCATAGGAAAACCCCGCCGCCGCCAGTTGCTGCAGCTCGCGGCGCGGATCGCTATCCTGGCCCGTGCGGAACGGGCCGATTTTTTTGCGCTTGGCGAATTTCAATGCCGCTTGGAATTCCATATCCGGATCGTCTTCCAGCAGTTTTTGTAAAGCGGTTTCGGCATCCTCCTCGCCGACACCCTTTTGCTGCAGGCTGGCCTTTATTTTGCGCAGCGATTTGCCCGCGCTATTCATGCTTTTGATCCGGTGCCAGGCGAAATTCTGATCGTCGAGCAATCCCTTTTTTTGGATATTTTCGACCGCCGCGTCCACCATATCCAAATATTGCCGGTCTTTGTCCAGCCTGGCGCGTTTCAAGCGGCGCAGCAGCACCTGGCGCAATCCTTCGCGGCTGCTGGCATAGCGCTGCAAATAATACAGCGCGGCTTTTTGCAGATATTCCGGCGTTATTTCGCGCGGCTTGCGGATCTGCGGCTTGTTGGCGCGGGAATTCGATTGCATCGGGGCCTTGGCGGATTGTAGAATAGCGCGACTTTAGCATTATTAGAAACTATTCGCCATGACGCAAAATTCTTCTTCTTTCCTCGACACCCCCGTCACCGAAGCCCTGATGCCGACCGCGCGCCGGGCCAATCTGGCGTTCAGCCATGGCAAAGGCGCTTATTTATACGGGCTGGACGGCAAAAAATATTTGGACTTTTTATCGGGCATCGCCGTGACCTCGCTTGGCCATGCGCATCCGCATCTGGTCAAAACAATCCAGGATCAGGCAGAAAAATTATGGCATTGTTCCAATCTGTTCCGCATCCCGGAACAAGAGCGCCTGGCCGAAAGGCTGACAGGGGCCATGGGCATGGATCAGGCGTTTTTCTGCAATTCCGGGGCAGAGGCGAACGAAGCGGCGTTCAAATTGATCCGCAAATATTTCGACGACAATGGAAAACCAGAAAGATTCCGCGTCATTACTTTTGAAAATGCCTTTCACGGCCGCACCCTTGCGACCTTGACCGCGACGGGGCAGGAAAAATACCTGCAAGGATTTTACCCAAAAATCGACGGATTCGACCAGGTTCCTTACGGCAATTTGAACGCCCTGCGCGCCGCGATCACAAAAGAAACAGCGGCGGTGATGATCGAGCCGATCCAGGGCGAAGGCGGTATCCGCGCCGCAAGCCCGGAATTCCTGCAAGGCATAAGGGCGGCCTGCGACGAATTCGGATTGCTGCTGCTGTACGATCAGGTGCAGTGCGGCGTCGGGCGCAGCGGCTATTTTTGCTCTCATGCCGGAACGGGGGCGGAGCCGGATATCATCACCATCGCCAAGGGCATCGCCGGCGGATATCCTTTCGCCTCTTGCCTTGCCAAAAAACATGTGTCGAAAAGCTTTACGCCGGGCAGCCACGGAACGACATTCGGCGGCAATCCTTTGGGCTGCGCTGTCGCCAATGCGGTTTTGGATGTCGTGCTGGCGGACGGATTTTTGGACAATGTACGCATGACGGGCGATTACATGCTTGCGGCTTTGCAAAAAATCGCAACGCAATATCCCGATGTGATTTCCGAAGCGCGGGGCAAAGGATTGATTCTGGGCATGAAATGTGTCGTGCCCAACACCGAAATGATGCAAAAACTTCGCGATACCGGCCTTTTGACCAATGTCGGCGGCGACAATGTGATCCGGCTGTTGCCGCCCCTGATTATCGGCAAGACCGAATCCGATAAGGCGCTGCAAATCATCGAATCGGTCTGCAAAAACTGGAAAAGCGCATGATCAGGCATTTCCTGGACATCAAGGATCACGATCCAGAAACGCTGCGCGCGATTTTGGACGGCGCGCATGCCATGAAATCCGCATTCAAGAAAACCGGAAAGCCGCTCGACGTCCTTGCTGGCAAAACGCTGGCGATGATTTTTGAAAAGCCTTCGACGCGCACGCGGGTTTCGTTCGATGTCGCGATGTTCCAGCTGGGCGGCCACGCCATCACCTTGCGCCGCGAAGAAACGCAGCTTGGGCGCGGCGAAACCGTGGCCGACACCGCCAAGGCGCTGTCGCGTTTCGTCGACGCGATTTTGCTGCGCACTTTCGATGAAAACATCCTGCATGAATTCGCCGCCCATTCCAAGGTTCCCGTCATCAACGGGCTGACCGACCAATCGCATCCTTGCCAGATCATGGCGGATGTCATGACCGTCGAAGAAAGACTGGGCAATGTGCGCGGGAAAATCGCCGCCTGGTGCGGCGACGGCAACAATGTCGCCGTGTCTTGGATTCATGCGGCGGTGAAATTCGGCTTTACCTTGCGCCTGGCCTGTCCCGAATCTTTGCTGCCGCCGCAATCCGTCCTGCAATGGGCGGGGGAAAGCGTTATAGTGGAGCGCGACGTTAAGAAAGCCGCGAAAAACGCGGATGTGATTGTTACCGACACCTGGTCGTCGATGGGGTTCGAGGACAGCGCGGCAAGGCAAGCGTTATTGCGGCCCTACCAAGTCAATGCGGACATCATGCGCCTTGCCAATCCTAATGCCATATTCCTGCATTGTCTTCCGGCGCATAGGGGTGAGGAAGTGACGGCAGATGTCATCGACGGGCCGCAATCCGCCGTATGGGACGAGGCCGAAAACCGCCTGCACGCGCAAAAAGCGATATTGCGCTGGTGTTTGGGGAAATAGTTTTTAGATGCCTGCCCTGGCAAGGCCGCCATGAAAAGCGGCCAAGGTAACCAGTGGAATTTGCTCGGGACTGAATTTCATTTTAAACCGATGCAACCCTTGCGATTCGGAGCCGCCGATATTAAGCCGGCTTATGCCATGCGCGTGCAGTCTTTTGCATATAACCACCATCATAAATTCTTCAAGCCCCCTGTATCCTGGCGCGCACACCAATGACAAAGAATTCGCCGGATTGTCATTTTGCAAAGGCATCTCGAAATGGACAAACCCGATCGCCTTGCCGCCATCGATGGCTATGACGCCTTGGTTGCGGCTGGGGCAGGCGTCTATTATTTCAAGCAGCTTCCGGTAAGGTTCTTGGCATTCCGGCTCTTTCCAAGCGCCGATAAGGTCAGAAACCTTGTCTTTTAATTCTGGGGTGTAAGGCAATAACGAAAAACCTTGCTTGAATCCGCGATTAAACTGGTTGCGCAGGTCGGCGAATCTTAACCCCTTAAGCGCGGAAACCTGCCCGGTATCCAAAACACATACCGGAAAACGCCAATCCAAAATATCTTCCTCAAGCTGCCGCCCTGGATGACGGTCAGTCTCGGCAACGCGGCTAATACGCACTGGCCAAGACGACAGAATCGGGTTTTCCAGAAAATGATGCAGGATGCTTTCCCTGCGCTCGGGGTTGAATAGCAGAATGACCCCTTCTTGGTTCGGATGAATGCAAAATAGAATGTTTTCGCCTTCGCGGGAATAACGCCACAACCCCCTTCTTCCCGTCATTAAGTAATAGGCGGGGGATACGGAATAGCTGTCAGGATTCCGCAAATCATTCAAGAAATCCAAATCGCACGCATTGGCGATGGTGATTCTTTTGACGCCGTCAATTTCTTCAAAAGGATAAAGCCGCATTATATATCCCCTGAAAACGGCAGTGACGCCTTGTCCCAGGCGAATTCAAATAATTTTGCAAGGGCCGATGCCAGTTTTTTATGCGTTATGACAATGATTTTCTGCGGCGGCCCCCAATCCAGGAAGGCGATCTTATCGCCGTAAATTTGTATCGGGACATTTTCAAAATAATTCTTCGGAACGCAGCGGTAATATCCTATCGGGGCGACATAATTTGTATCGCCTTCTTCGACAAGAAGCTTTTCCGTAATTCCTGCCGATTTCAATCTTTGCAAATGTTCGATCAGGCTTTGATAATCGACGCTTTTTATTGTCTCTTCCTCTTTAACGCCGCCGACATACACCACTTTGTGTTCCGCATCGCGCAAAGTGCGGTATACGTCATCCAACAAAATACGGTTGGCATTATCCCCTTCGAGCGTGACAATCATCTGGTTACGCAGGCGCACGCCGGAGTTTGGGGTGAATTCCACCCCGGCCATGTCAAAGGCTTCGATGATCGCCTTGGCGGTTGATTCCCGCAGCTGGGTGTGACCGCGTTCGGAATTTTTGATGGTTTCTGTGGTCAAACCGGATTTTGCCGCGAGATCTCCTTGCGACCAATCCAGCAATCCGCGCGCCGCCCGAATTTGTTTAGCTTCAATCATGCCTGCGTTAATAGCATATAACTTCAAAAAATAAAGAAATTTTCTTTATAAAAAGGTATTTTTGTCTAAATATTAACCATTTCTTAACTTTTTCAGCCTATTTTCGCTTGATAATAGCGAAACGCATAATTTTAGGAGAGTAGACAATGTTCCATCCCACAGACTTATCCGGCCATCGGCTTGCAAACATCATCGAGTCGGAAGTGAAAATCCTGCGTTATTGGATTTGTTCTACGATCCGCAATTACAAATACTATCTTCGCCATACGCATCTTGCGGATAAAAGCGGCCAGGACATCATCGGCCAGTATAAAACCATCCAGGATTTGATAAATCGTGCTCTAAGCGAGTACCGCCGCAAGCAAACTTTGCTGCGCGGCCTGCGCGCGGAAATGCCGAGCGGAAATGCCGATGATATTCTGTATTACCTTTGCGCCAACCATTGGGGCGAGAGTTTTGCGTTGGAAATGACGCAACAGCCATAAAGGCTGGCCTATCTTTTCCGGTTCTGCTAATTTCGGCGCATGTCGTTAAAATACAAAAACAACAAAAACGAAGAGATCGAAATCAAAAAGGTCGATGCCGGGGACGATTTCGTCCTGCCGTTCAAGATCGACCGGCTGCCGATACGCGGACGTCTAGTGCGGCTTGGAACCGCCGCGCATGAAATCATCCAAAAGCACGATTATCCGCCCGCTATCGGCGAGTTGTTGGGGCAATCTTTAGCGTTGACCACCGCCTTGGCCAGCACCTTGAAGTATGACGGAATTTTTACCCTGCAAAGCAAAACCGATGGCGTCGTCAAGATGCTGGTCAGCGATTTGACCAGCGAAGGACATTTGCGCGGCTATTGCAGTTTTGATCCCGAAGCGATCATCAAAATTCCCAACGACAAACCCCAGATTCCGAAAGACCTGATCGGCGGCGGTTATTTGGCCTTTACCGTCGATCATGGCCGCGACAACGAGGAGCGCTATCAAGGCATCGTCGAGCTGAAAGGCAACAATCTGATCGATTCGGTGCAGAATTATCTAAGCCAGTCGGAACAGCTTTCGGCGCATTTAAAGGCCGCCGCGCTTCAGGTCAAGGGGCTTAGCGGCATACCGCATTGGCGCGCCGGGGCGATCATCGTCAACCGGCTGCCGCTTGAAGAATGGGGCGAAAACCTAAGCGAGGAACAGCTGGACGACGGCTGGAACCGGATTCAGTTTTTGCTGAATACTTGCACCTCGGCCGAGCTTACCGATCCGATCCTTAGCCCGGAAGAGCTATTGTTCCGCCTGTTTCACGAGGATGGGGTGCGGGTTTTCCGCCCGCAAAAGCTGGCCGCGCGCTGCCGTTGCAGCCGGCCACGGATCCATGGCGTTTTACAGGGATTGTCCAAAGATGATTTGCAAGATATGGTGGTGGACGGTAAAATCACCGTGACCTGCCAATTCTGCAACCATTCGGAAATTTTCACGCTTAGCGATTTAGAACCATCCCCGGCCCAAGGCTGATTGCCCGCACGGCCCTATCATCAAGAGGTGTTTAATGAAAAAGTTTTTGATCCTGATCCTATCCCTGGGTTTTCTTGGCGCCTGCGCCAGCGATACCCCGCCCAGCCCCCGCGACATGAGCTTTGCGAATCTGCCTAAGATAAATCTGTATGTTTCCGATTTCCAAATCGTCGAAGAATACAAATCGCCGATGCAATCGCCGCATGTCGATCATTTGTTCCCCGTTCCGCCCAGCCGTTCGGTCGGCATGTGGGCCAAGGACCGCTTGGCCGCCAAGGGCGGGCCGCTTTTGGGACGCATCATAATCCGCGACGCCAGCGTGAAGGAAACCGAATTGCCGATCGCCAAGGGCTGGCGCGGCTGGTTCAAGACCGAAGAATCGCACCGTTATGACGGAACATTGTCGGTGATGATCGAAATCGTGCGTCCCGACGGCTATGTCGAAGCCTATGTTTCGGCAAAATCCGATCGTTCCCGCACGGTTCTAGAAGACGCCAGCGCCACGGAAAAGGACAATGTCTGGCACGAACTGTCCAAAGACATGATCATGGACATCAACGCGGAACTGGAAAAGCAGATCAATATCAACTTTGCGCCGATATTGATGCGCTAATCCGTTTTTCCTCAAAAAATCAAAGGCCGCTTGCAAAAGCGGCCTTTTTATTTGGTTGTTTGGCACGGAATCTTGGCTTGATTATCAATCGCGGCCTATCAATTCCAATACTTCCTTGCGCTTTTGCGCGTCTTGCTGATACACCCCAAGCGCCTGCAAAGTCACCATGTTGACGCCGGGCTTGTTGACGCCGCGAATCGTCATGCATTCATGCACGCCATGCGCCACCACGATCACGCCCTTTGGCTGCAAATGCGTATAAATCGCTTCGGCGATTTCTGCGGTCATTTTTTCTTGGATCTGCAGACGTTTTGCGAATACTTCGACGACGCGCGCAAGCTTGGATATTCCCGCGACAAAGCGGTCCGGCAAATAGGCGATATGAACTTTTCCGGTAAAGGGCATAATATGGTGTTCGCAATGCGAGCTGTAGGCAATGTCGCGCAGCACCACGGCTTCGTCATAGCCCTGCGGCTGCTCGAACGTCTTGCCGAGTATTTCGGCGGGGTCTTCGCCATAGCCTTGGAAAAACTCTTCGAAGGCGCGGGCTACGCGATCAGGCGTTTCAATCAATCCTTCGCGCATCGGGTCATCCCCGGCCCAGCGGATCAAGGTGCGCACCGCGTCCATCGCCGCCTTGCGGCTGGGCTTGTTGTCCGGCTCTCCGCCTTGGGGCGTTTCCCGGGCAAGCAGCAAATTTTGCACGTCTAAACTGCGGATGTCTTTTTTCATAGATTATATCGCCCTGCTATGCGGTCTGAATTCCAAGGGCTGTTTTACAGAATCGCAGGGGATTTGTCCACAAGCCGGTTAATAAGGTAGTGACTCATTTTGACAAAAAAGACTCATGGTGAGCTTGTCGAACCATGGGATTTGGTCGCCCATCCTTCGACAGGCTCAGGATGAGCTGTTGTGTATAGTCAAAATGAGTCATTACTGTTAAAAAGGAACCACTGCCGTTAATTAAGTCTTACCGGCTGATAAGGGCTGTCCAGGGAAAATGCGGGAATGGCGACATCGAATTTTTCGCCATTTTGATTCACCATTTCATAGCTGCCGACCATGATCCCCGAAGGCGTCGGCAAGGGCGTACCGCTGGTATACTCGAACGCGTCGCCGGGGTTCAGCACCGGCTCTTCGCCGACGACGCCTGCGCCCAGGACTTCTTGGGTGCGGCCGATCCCATCGGTGATTTTCCAATGACGCTTTTTCAATTGCACGGTTTCCTTGCCGCAGTTTTCGATGCGGATGTGATAGGCCCAAACATAGTTATTTTGCGCAGGAGAAGATTTTTCCGGCAGATAGGTCGTCTCGACCGTGATCTTGATAGAATGGGAAATAGCGGAATACATAAGGCTTTGCGCCCCCTTTGCCCGCGCATTTAAAGGCAAAAAATTCTTTCTGTCCAGATCAAAGCGGCAAGCGCAATAAAAAAGGGCGGCCCTGGGGCCGCCCTTTTCACCGGTTAGAGCCGTATATTACGAGATTTTATCGGTCGGGGTTTCAACCTGGATCTCGACGCGGCGGTTCTTGACTTCTTTTACGCCATCGCCGGTTTGCACGGCAAGGTTGCTTTCGCCAAGCGCCTTAACGGTGATGTTCTTGGCCGAGATGCCCGCAGTGATCAGGGCTTCGCGGACCGCCATGGCGCGGCGGTAGGACAGGTTCTTGTTATACTCATAGCTGCCCGAAGTATCTGCATGGCCGAACACGGTCAGCTTGGCGTTTTTGCCGCTGCTTTTTGCCATCGAGCGGATCGCTTCGCGATCGTCGCTGCTTAAAGCCGCACTGTTAAAGTCGAAATAAATCGTGTCTTGGCTTGACCTTGGAGTGGGGGCGGAAGCGGTTTGCACTTTGCCGCCTTCTTTTTTCGCCTTGGCTGCCAATTGCGGCAGTTGTTTTTCCAATGTCGCAAATGCGCTTAGGAATTCGCCTTTGCAGGACGAGATATCCTTGGGCTGCCAATTTTCTTCTTGCTGTTCAACCCAGCAATCGAATTTCGCCATCGCCTTGGCGGCCGATGCTGGCTGCGATTTCTTCGCGCCGTTGTTCAGCATATAGGACAGGCGGTTATAATAATTTTGAATGTCATGGGATGCGGATTGCGGAATGTTCCAATCTTTTGGATTTTCCGGGTCTACGTCCTGGCCGTCCAAGGCGCGCAGGCCCTTGGCTGCAAAATGATCGGCATCTTGCCAGTCATATTGTGCCGATTCGCTGGCAACGAAAGATTTGTATTCTTTAACCAGCGCGGTGGTAAAGGTGGATCCCTTTACGTCGGCGGATTTAAAGCTGTCTACGCTCGTGCCGGCGCAAGCCGATAAGGCAAGCAAGCAGGCAAGGGTTAGGAATTGTTTTGTCATAAGGCGCTCCTCTTAAAAAACGGGGTGAGTAACAACAAGGATGGGAATGGAAAAATCAAAAACCACAAGCTTGGCCCCAGCCTTGAAGCCACTGCCAAACATGGCTTTAGACTAGAAGTTTTAAGGTAAAAAGCAACAAAAAAGCGGGTATTCGCGTGGCGATTTGCCCTAAGCGGTCTTTCGATGCCGCAATGTATAAAGGCAGCATAAACTTGACCTAGCGCCGCAAAAGCCTTACCTTTTTAAAATGCAATTTATTGGTAACATTTTGGGCAATTTGGGGCGGATGGGGGTTTTCATTTTTAACCTTCTTTTATTGCCGCTTACAATTTACGCTTTGATGCAGTTAATGGGCTGGGATTGGGTAAAGGCCGGTGTCGCCGCGCTGATATTGGCGGCGATTCCTGTGATCGGCGCCATCGGCGGCCTTGCGCTGGCCTTCGCAGGTCTTTATTTTCTGCTGGTATAACATGACGATACGCGCCCTAACCCCAGAAGAATGCGCCGCGCTGGAAAAGGCGAATGCCTGGCGGAAAGGCTGCCCCATCGGCCTAGACCGCCTGCGCCGCGTTGAGATTTTGTATGCCGATTTTAACGGTCATACCAAGTATGACGGGGCTATAGATGTTTTGGACGCCATCGCGCCGGCCATCGAATCCATATTCCAAAAGCTTTATGACAAAAAATTCCCGCTTGCCATGGCAAGCCCTATTGAAACCTTCGGCGCGGACCCGATGGGTCCGGATTTCGGCGGCAACGACATAGCCAGCATGGAGGCGAATAACACCCACGGTTTCAACCACCGGCGCAAATTGTATGTCGATGAATTGTCGATCCATTCTTTCGGCTGCGCCATCGACATCAACCCCGGGCAAAACCCTTATGTGATTATCGATGCGGATAAATCCACGGCGTCGATTCATCCCAAATTGGGGTGCGAATTTTTAAACCGCCATAACCAACGTCCCGGCATGGTCGAGCCGATTGTAAGCCTTATGCGCGCACATGGATTTACGATATGGGGCGGCGATTGGAATTCGCCGCTGGATTATCATCATTTTCAATTGACGCGGGAATTGGCAGGGGAATTGGC
>CAYRVJ010000019.1:0-8702 GCA_964427785.1 uncultured Alphaproteobacteria bacterium
AGTCCTTTATCGGACAGCTGACCGGCGCGGAGCGCGCCGCGAAAACTTCGATGGAAAATATCGAGGGGGCCGCAAAAAAA
This sequence comes from uncultured Alphaproteobacteria bacterium, assembly GCA_964427785.1. Taxonomy (GTDB): domain Bacteria; phylum Pseudomonadota; class Alphaproteobacteria; order SHNJ01; family SHNJ01; genus CAYRVJ01. Next base: position 81 of record CAYRVJ010000019.1, read on the forward strand.
CCCGCTGCTTCATTGAAAGCTGTTAATAATGTAAGCAAGGAGCTGCAAAGGGAGTTAGAAAATCTATCGGATCGCGCCGGCGTTCTTTCCGGTGCTTTTTCTGCTTTCGGCCCGGCTGGGATCGCTGCCGGCGCGGCCATAGCAACGCTTAGTGCCGGGTTTGTAGCCGGAACGCGCGAGCTGGATAAATACGAAACATCCGTTAGAAAGCTTGAAAAGTCTTTCATAGCGGCCGGCAATTCAACCGGATTGACCATTGGTCAAATAAAAGGCTTTGCCGAAGAACTATCAAGAAGCACCTTGCTGACTGAAGAGCAGGTTTTTGAAATGGCCGCCGCCCTTAATTCCATGGGCACAATCGGGGGCGACAATTTAAAAAGACTAATCGCCTTAGGGCAGGATTTTTCCTCTGTCTATGGCGGCGACGCCAAATCCTCTGTCGAGCAATGGGCGGCGGCGCTGACAAATCCCGAAGAGGGGCTTGGCAGGCTGGATACAAAAACAAAAGGTTTGTTGAAAAGCAATCAAGGGCTTATAGACAGCTTTTTGCAGGCTGGAAGGCAATCCGAAGCTACCGCGCTTTTTATTGAAACACTCGAAGGCCGGATCGGTGGCTTGGGGAAATCCGATGGATTGACTGGAGCCACAGATCAATTATCGAAATCCTGGGATGATGTTTTAAAATCAATCGGGAATACCGGGCCGATCATTTCCGCTATAAATTCTTTAACGAAACTAAATCAGCAAACTGCTTTTTTAATTAATTCAGGGCTTCTTTCATCTCTTTTGCCCGGAAACCTCGCAAGAGGTTTGATGGGCGGCGATAATTCCGCAGCAAATCTCGCTTCCCGCCAGGCGCAGGATGCAAAGGCTGTCGCTGATTTTCAAAAGCAATTAGACGGGCTGCTTAGGCAAGAGAAAACCGGAAGGGAGCAAGTAGACAGAATTGCGAAAACCCATTCGCAAAATAGAAAAGAAGAAATAAAGGATATAAGTTCAGAGCAGAAAAAGGCGCTGCTGGATTGGCAGAAACAGCAAGAAGAGCTTGCTAAAAAATCCGCCGATCTATGGAATCAGCCGATTCTGCGCGCCGCCGAAAATATGCAAGACGCGTTTACCGACGCGTTTGAAAAAATATTTTCCGGCGGCGTTAATTCTTTTTCCGATCTTAGCGGCCAGATAAAGGGTATTTTTACCCGGCTTTTGGCCGAAATCGCCTCGGTTCAGCTTGTACAGCCCTTGGCCAGCGGACTTTTTGGAGGGCTTCTTTCTGCGCCTGGCGGTGCAAGCGGCGGCGGTGCTGGCGGCGCACTGAATCTTTTGGGAAATGCCAGCACGCTATCAAGCCTTTTCGGCGGGCCTAGCCTTTCCGGCGCGCTGGGTTTGGGCGGAATTTCCTCCGCCATTGGCAATTCGATTGCCGGGGCTATCACCGGAACGGCTGCCTTGCCGGCCTCTTTCATCGGCGCGCCTACGGCAGCGCAAGCGGCAACGGCTGGGCTTGGCGCGACCATAGGATCATTCGCCCTGCCAATCGCCGGAATTGGCCTTGGGCTGCTGGCGGGCGGGCTTTTCAGCAAAAAGCCCAGCAATAAATCCGCCGGGGCGTTTATCGACCCGAATACCGGCGGAATATATCAGGATTTGCTGGGCACTGTTCCCGGAGTGGTAACGCCGAAGGGCACGGAAAACCTGGCGCGATTCAATCAAGTCGCGCAAACCGTCACCGCCGCGCTGACACAGATCAAGGAATTTACCGGCGGCACATTCGGTGGCGGCTTGTTCAACCTGGCCTTGGGCAGCCGCGATCCTGGGTTTACGGTTTTCGGCGATAAGAAAACGACATTCGCCAATGACGAAGCGCTTGCGTTTGGCGCGGTGAAAAACGCGCTGCAATATTTGACCGGCGTAAGCCCTGAATTCCAAAGCGCCATATCCGGCAGCACGGCCAAGAATTTAAACGATCTTTTGGCGCAAATAAGCTTGCCGCGACGCCGGTCGGATTACAACACGGCAATCGGCGACGAGCTATTGCAGCTGACCGATCCAACCGCCTTTGCCTTAAAGCAGCTGGAAAGGGAGCGGGAAGCGCGCATCAAGGAAGCGCAGGAAATCGGCGCCGACATAGCCGAGGTGGAAAGGCTTTATGGCGAAAAGCGCCGCCAGGTGGTCGAGCAAACCAGCGGCAGCATCTATCAGCAGCAGAAAACGCTGACCGACGCGCTGCTTGGGCCACTATCCGCTTTAGGCGGATTGGACAAATACAATCTGGCGCGCAGCCAGTTTGATTCGACGGCAGCGCTGGCGCTTTCCGGCGATGCGGCATCGCGCGCGGCGTTCGGGGATATTTTTAATCAATTTCTTTCGGTAAGCCGGGATTTCAATTCTTCCGGCGCGGCCTATAAGGACGATTTCAGCCGGGCGGTCGCGGTTTATCAGCAAGTTCTTGGCGCAAATCAGCTTAATTTATCGAGCGCGGCGAATAACGCCGTGATCGAAAGCATCGAACGGCAAACGGCGATCAGCCAGGACAATACCAAATTGACGGTCGACAAGCTGCAAAGCCTAATCGACCAATTCACAAGGTTGATGGATCAATTCCGCCGCATGGATAACCGCCCCGCCGGATCGTTGGGATAGCCCATGACGGTACAATGGCTTTGCGAAATAGACGCCTATAATATGGATTCGGCGTCGGTGGAAACGCTTTATTTCTCCACCCACCCGCTGAACACCAAGGGCGGCGACACCCCGGCTGATACGCCGTATCAGCCCAGGATGGGCGGATCGGTGTTTTCTATCACGCGCAGCATTATCAACGGTGACAGGCTTGGCGGCTCTCGTGCGCCGGCAAGCGGATTTATAGAACTTTTGAATAATGATGGCGGGTTGGATTACCTGCGCAATTACAGCTTTGACACAAGGCAAGTCCGGCTTTATCGCGGTGTTTTCGGACAGGCGCGCGGCGATTTCGATCTGCAATGGCAGGGCGTCGGCGAGCAGATGGAATATGACGACAACACTATAAGACTTAGGGTCAAGGACAGGCTTTATATTTTCGACAAGCCGATCCAAACCAATTTATACGCCAGCAGCGCCGCGAACGCGCTGGAAGGCCAGCCAAAGCCGATCCTGATAGGGATCAATGCTTTGTGCGAGCCGCCGTTGATCGATTCGACCAACCGCGTCTATCAGCTGCATGACGGGGCGATGGAAAGTTCGCCGCTGAATATTTACGACCGGCTGGTTCAGCTGACCATTACGACCGATTACACGGTCAATGCGGCGGCGGGAACTTTCACCTTGAACGCCTCGCCGGCAGGAATTGTTGCGGCCGATGCGGCAAAATACACCACGTCGGGCTTCATGATGATTAAAGACATCCTGGAGCATGTGGTAACGAATTATGCCGGGCTGGTATCGGGCGATTTGGACGCTTCTTTTAGCAGCGTTTCTTCGCCTCTGCCGCTGGCGATGTATATCCGCGAAAGCGAGAACATAGCAAGCGTACTTGATAAGTTTATCAATTCCGTAGGCGGGTTTTATTACTTCACGCGGCTTGACAAGTTTACCGCAAAAATACTGACCGAGGCACAATCGCCCGCCGATATATCGTTGTCGGACAGGGATATTGTATCTTATCAGCGCGAGCAAACCGCGATGCCGGTGTACTCGGTGCGGATCGGATATAACCGCAACAACAGGCCGCATACCAAGGCAGAGGCTGCGACTTCGGTGGCGTTGCTGACGGCGGCGCGCGCCAGCCAGGAATGGCAATACAAAAGCGCGGTCGATAACGCGGTAAAAACCGCCTACCCGAACGCCAGGGAAATCGAGCTGCTTTGCTACAGCGACAACACGACGCCTAGCTCGGTGCAGGATGAGGCCGACCGCATCCTTGCGCTTTACAAAACGCAGCGCGATGTAATCGCCGCTACGGTGAATAAAAACGCCTTTTCGTTTGAACTTGGACAGACGGTTTATGTCGAATTCGAGCGGTATGGGTTCGAGGCCGGGGCCTTTTTCAAGGTTATTTCGACGACCGATTACGGCGACCGCGATGTCGTCGATGTCACGCTGTGGGGAAGCATGGATAACGCCTTTATCCTGGCAGAGGACGAAACAAGAATTTTATTGGAAGACGGGAGCGGATTTATTCTGCAGGAATAATGGCATCGAACAAAAAAATATCGCAACTTACAAATGCGGCGTCCCCTGCAAGCGGCGACGCGTTCGCAATCGCAAGAAGCGGCGCCAGCAATAAAATCACTATCGATAACCTTATGGCGACAGCAAGCCCTTTGAATCTTGCCGGTTCCGCCGCCGTCGGGACATCACTTAAATCTGCGCGCGAGGATCATGTTCATTCCAATTCGGGGCTTTTGCTGACGGGAAAGCATACGATCTATATTCCAGCCGCCGCGATGCGGCAAAGATTTAGCAATGGCTGCCAACCGCTTTCTGCCGTTGAAATATCGGCAAGCCAGCCGAATATATTGACGCTGGATTTCGATAAGGACGCTATAGAATACGCCCAATTCGGCGTCGCCATGCCAAAAAGCTGGGACGAAGGAACGGTTTCCGGGCAATTCCTTTGGTCACACCCTTCGACCACAACCAATTTTAATTCTGTATGGGGATTGCAGGCGGTCGCGGTTGGAAATGACGATGCAATCGGCGCGTCTTTTGGGACGGCCGCTGAAGTGACGGATACCGGAGGAACGACAAACGACCTTTATATTTCGGCGGAAACCGGAGCCATTACGATTGCCGGATCGCCGGCAGAGGGCGACATGGTCTTTTTCCAAGCGTACCGCAACGCGACATCCGGCAGCGATACTTTAGCCGTTGACGCGAGGCTGCATGGCATAAGGCTATTCTATACCGTCAATGCGGGGAGCGACGCTTAATGCTGCAGGTGACGCATCTTTCCGGATTCGGCGGCGCGGTTGGCGAAGAGCAGTTCAATACCGTTCAGGAAATAACCGCAAGCGGTAATTTCAATGTCCCATCCGGCGTTACGACGATCCGCGTGTCCTGTATAGGCGGTGGCGGCGGCGGCGGTGCGGGGGGATTTTTTACCGGAACGACTTGCGGCGGCGGCGGTGGCGGCGGCGGCGCGTATGCCAGCAAAGTCCTTGCCGTGACGCCAAGCGATGTCATCTCTGTAACCATAGGAGCCGGGGGCGGCGGCGGCGCTGGAAGCAATCAAGCTGGCTCCGGCGGCGGTCAAACCATGTTCGGATCGTCCTTGGTTTATGCCAATGGCGGTGCGGGCGGTGCCGGGGCGACGGGTGTCGCGACAAATGCGGGCGGTGCGGGTTCCAGCACGGCAGGCGGTGATTTGGTTTATGCCGGCGGCACTGGCGGTACGGCAGGGACATCGAATATACACGGCGGCGGCGGCGGCGGCGCTGCGGGCGGAAAATCCGGCGCCGGTGGCAATGGCGCGAATGAGACCGGTTCTTTTTCCGGCGCTGGCGGTAATTCCGCCGGTGGCGTTTTAGGCGGCTCTGCGGTAAACGGCAACGGCACGAACGGAAATTCCGGAAATAACGCCGCAAGCAATTCGCGCGAAGGCGGCGGCGGCGGGTCGGGCGGATACACTGGCGACACGGTCACGGCCGGAAATGGCGGCGATGGCGGAAATTACGGCGCGGGTGGCGGTGGCGGATCGAAAGGCGTCGGCTTTGGCGGCGACGGCGCGCCAGGAATATGTATTGTCGAGTGGAATTCTTAAATGGTCAACATGCTTATCGCCCATGCCGCATTAAGCGACGCGGCGTCCTTAAGCGCGACTACCGAAAACCCGAACTATCCGCTGGAAAACTTGCAGAATATGCAACCAAGCCAGGTATACCGCAGCACGGCGGTGACCGGACAGGACATAGACATAGATTTGGGTGCGGCCTATGCCCTGGATTTATTTGCGCTCGTAAACTGCAATTTGACGCTTTCGGGTACGGTTAGGGTGCGCGTCGCGGACAGCCAATCAAACCTGTCTGCGGCGCCGTCTTATGATTCGACCGCGCTTGGATTTACCGCGCCTTTATCCCAGCGCAACAGAGCTTTTTACAATTACAAATCCGCGCCGGTGACGGATAGATGGGTTCGGTTCACGCTGGAAGATGCGACAAACACCGATGGTTTTCTTGAAATAGGCCGCTTGATTGTCGCCGGCTCCTTTATCCCTTCCCGCAATTACAGCTATGGCGGCGGCATTGGATACATCGAAGCTTCGCAGACGACCGAATCGCAAGGCGGGCAGATTTATGTCCATGAGCGCCCGCGCCGGAAATATTTGGAAATCGAGGCAAATATAACCAAGGCGGAGGCTTTGACATCCGTTCTTGACCTTGACCGGGATCGAGGCGGCGCGAAGGATTATCTGGTCATGCTGGATGCGGATGATGCGGCCTATGTGCATCAGCAATCGATTTATGGACTTTCTCAAGAACTTGCGCCGATTATCCGGCCGCATCTGAATCATTTCATCAAAAGATACCGTTTTGAGGAAATTCTATGAGCGACATCGAAGCATGGATGACCGTCTTTAAAGGACTTTGGACGGCAATAGGGTCTTTTATCGCGGCGACGGCTGCCGCCTTTATCGGCAGGCTCGCCTGGCACACAAAACAAGTGCAAAAGAAATTGCGCCGGTTTTGGTCGAAACATTTGCCCCTAGAGCTGATCGTTGCGGTTTTTATGGGCTATGTCGGCGCTGGTCTTGCCGCCTATTTCGACCTTCCAGATTCGGTAAAGCCCGGATTTATCGCGTCTTTGTCTTACCTCGGCCCGCCGATGCTGGAGCGTTGGGCGGATAGAATATTAGCCAAATTAACAAAATAAAGGAGAACAAATGTCAGGAATTAAAAGCAACATCGCCGGCGGCAATGTGGATTATCCAATCGCGCCGCTGGGAACGGTTTACAAAGTCGCAATCGGCGCAAGCTCCGCGCAATCATCGGCCATTACCGGAAGGGCGGTTCTTTTGACGCCGACCGTGGCTTGCCATATCGCTGTAGGGGCAAACCCGACCGCGTCAAGGGATTCGACGCCAAGGGGTGCCTGGTCGGATGCAGATGTGCTGATTGAATCGGGACAGAAAATTGCCGCGATCAACGCCGTCGATGGAGAGTCCGGATTTTTGTTTATCACGGTTTGGAACGGCCTTTAGGATTTAGAGCGGGGCTGAAAAATGGTTGGAATGAGAAAAATCGGGATGTTTCTTTCATCCCGAAGGCCGGTTTTGTCCGCAAGCGGCGGTGGTAATAACATCGCCTTTAACATCGAAGATATTGGCGAGCAAATTACAACCGCTGGCGAATACACCAACATTCACATGATCGGCGATTCGATCACGAACCCCAATAACGGATCGGCGCAAGGTACTTTGGTCGTCGCGATTATGAATGGCTGGCGGCTCACCGATCATTGCGGCCTGACCTTGTGGCAGGGCGACAATAATAGCGGCGTAACATCCGTTCTGGCGGGAACGAACTTCGATCACGGAGAAAATAGACGCGCAAGCGGGGTAATCACTGGCGATCCGTGGAGCAACCCATCCGATGCTGGAACATTCTTCGGTGGCAATAAACAGTTTGGCGTTGAAAGCATGCGGGATCGCCGGACGACCGGGGTTGTGTCTGCTGGTGCGCAATTTGGCGGGTTGGCCCTGGTTGATACTTCTGGAAATAATTATCCGGCGAATAACGATTGGTTTAACAATGTCGAGGTGAAATGCAATGTCCTTGCCTTCGCCGAAGCCGCCGGGATGTCAACAGTCGAAATCAGAGGGCGTCGCAGAAACGATGGCGGCACTGTTTCCGGCTCTGCCACGGCCCTTGCCACACTTGATCTAAGCGTTACGATAGGCAGCGAAGAATTTGCAACGGCTTATGGCCTGACCATCGCAACATCCACGGGTGCGTGGCCTTATGTCAACTTTGGCACGACCGACGCGACGCTGACCGGCGAAACCTGCATGATCTGCGCCGTTCGCCTATACAAGACAGGGACGCTGACAGGATTTGAAATAAGCTCCTCGCAAGGCGGCGGATATGGCTTACCTGCCTTTCTCGACCCACTGGACGACGATTTAGACAATGGCGGCGATCCGCCCGAAGGAAGTTTTGTCAACACGTACGATAAATGGCTGTCTGCCAACATGGAAGCGCGTGGCTGGCCGAACGTGATCTGGATTGCGCTGGGCGCGAACGACGGCAACCTTGCAATCAACGATCCAACCAAGGCCAAACGCATGGCGGAGAAAGTTATTGAACGCTATGCCGGGGCGTATGTCTTGTCGGGCCAACCAGTACCGCATTTCGTTTTGCAGTCCCCCTACGCTTGCCCCAATGTGAGCCAAGCCGCCGCCGATGCCTTCGCGCAAGTTTACCGCGAGATCGCTGAGAACGGCACATCAGGCAACACAGAGCCAGTTGGCTCGCCCCTAACCTACGCGGCCATAACCGGCGGCATTGGCGGAAAGATCAGCTCTATCAACACAAGGCTTGCCTGTGCCTCGCGCGGGGCCATAGCAAACGGCTGGGATGCAGACGGGGTTTTGATCGCAACCGGAAGCGGTGGCACTTATTTGGTCGATAACATCCATCCTAGCGC
>CAYRVJ010000019.1:8802-14848 GCA_964427785.1 uncultured Alphaproteobacteria bacterium
ATGCCACAAGTCTTTTTCACGCACGATAGTACGGGATTGGATATACATCAAAACGCCAATATTTTGACCTTCGCAAGCGGCCAATTGCTGCATGAATATCTGCAACAGTTCGATTCCAAGCAGCCGCACCCAGGCGCAACGAAAATTATCAACGGAGAATTTAACGAGCCATGGCGTATCGTGCATCATGTCGACGGTAACTTGCCGCCTGAAACCATCGCGCCGTTCACACTTGAGCAAGTGCGAATCCTAGAGCCGGACGGTGGCCAAGAATTTCAGGTTTGGCCAAATGTCAATGTGAAGGTTTTGATCTAATGGATCAGGCCGAATACGGCACTAATTTCCTTGTGGCGGTGGAAATCGTCCTTAAGGAAGAAAGCGGATATGTCGATCATCCCGATGATCCTGGCGGCGCGACCAACTGGGGCATATCCCTGCGGTTTTTGAAAAACCTGTTCGGACGGGGCGACTTGGATCGGGACGGCGATATAGACGCCTCCGACATTCGGGCGATGACGCGGGAAGACGCGATGGAATTTTATCACGAAGAATTCTGGTTCCCAGCAAAACTAGACCGGCTTCCTTTATTTTTGGCTATTTCTATTTTCGATGCGGCCGTAAATCAGGGACGAGGCCGCGCCATTAAATGGCTGCAAGAAATTCTTGGCGTAAAGGCCGACGGTGTAATTGGCCCAGTAACGTTGCAAAGGCTTCAAAAAAGCGATCCAACAAAATTATTTTTCTCTTTTGTATTAAAGCGTTTCGTCGCCTATCAGCAAACCAAAAACTTTAACATTTTCGGCGACGGATGGACAAACCGGATAATCAACGTTCATGCGGCCGCGATCAAGTTTTTATTTTCACCCACCCCAACCAAATAGGAGAGAAAAATGCAACTATTATCATGGCTTTTCGCCCGGCTTTCCGAGCGCTCGACATGGCTTGGTATCGTCGGCGTTGCAACCGCTGCCGGAATCACCCTAAGCCCAGAGCTGATAGAATCTATCATCGCGCTTGGCATAGCCGCCGCCGGCCTTATCGCGGTCGTTACCAAAGACAAGCTTCCCCCAAAAGCTTAAACCCCAACCAAAGGAGAGTGTGCCATGCGTCTATTTGATTTTGGATTCTTTGTTTTGATTTTGCTTCTCACCGCCGGCGGATATGCCGCCAGCACGGATAAAGAGGCGAAGCCTACGCAAACCACCGAGCCTTATGTCAGAGCTGATTAAAGGCGTTCTTTCGGTGATTTGGGGGATCATTCAGCCTTTGATCCCCCTTTGGCTCGCCAACCGGATGGGGAAGATGTCCGTCCGTAACGAGGCTTTGGAATCGGCCCTGGAAAAGCAGAGGAAATATGCTGAAAATTCTGCCAATAAGCGCCCTGGCGATGCTGTTGACAAGCTGCGCAACGGGGAATTTTGACCAAAGGGAACTATGTCCGCCTCTTGTAAATTATACCCCGACAGAGCAAATTGAGGCGGCGGATCATTTATCGGCCTTGCCGCAAGATCACATTATCGCGCGGATGATGGATGATTATTCTGCCTTGCGCGACGATGTGCGCGTTTGCGGCGATTGATTATGCCGCTGCGCGCGATTCCAAATTGATGCGGGTGTAATAATTCATTTGTGGCATGTCCGGCCGCGCGCGCAAAATCTTCGCCGATTTCAGTTCTCGCCCTGGATAGACCCGCGTTGCATCCAACTTTTTTCCCATCAGCGTAAAAACGGCCAGCTCTTCTAAAATATAGGAAATCGAACAGGTTAAGGCGCGAGTTGAATATTCTCTATCCGCGCTTCTTTGCACGAATTCCTCGGCGTCTTCGATCACCGCATCCCGGAAAAGATCGCCATCCGCGTAAATTTTTTGTACCATATCCCTAACAGGCGGAAATTCCGCGTCTTTAAGCCAGCTATCCCAATGAAAAACCTTATAGGGGATGGAAAGAGTTTCCAGCGCGGCTTGGTTTCTTTCCATCCAATCCAAACCGTCTTGCAAGCTACGCCGCCAAGCATCTTCTTCGGAAAGTCCGGCGGCTATGTGGTTGTACCGCTGCAGGCTGTCTGAAAGGTCGATATAGCACTGCTTAAAGTGCAGATTGATCCAGCGTATCATAGAAGCCAGCCTTTCCCCTTCGTGGCGTTGCTGGCCAATGCTGATAGAAAGCATACAGGCTGTGTGGTTCTTCCAATGCGGTGAATTTTTAGGCTTTATTCGATACATTGCTTGGGGCCTTGTGTTTTTTCCAAAGAGCGTTGAACATTTTTCGCATGGTTTCCGCCAGGATTTCATTTCTAATTAAAAAGCATTTTTCATTGCCATTAATCATAAAGGCTACCTTGTCGGCATAAATCACAAGCGAATTGTTTTGAAAATCCTCGCTGTCCAGGCAGCGGTATTCCCGCGCCGGGTAATTTATTTTCCCGCCTTCCTGGATCAGCGAGCGGAATTCTATCCCGTCCTGCCGCATCCTGTTTTCGATTTCCAAAACTTCGGGTGGCGACAGCCCGTTATCGACAAAGGCGAATAAAACTTCCCCCCTTTTTTCCTTAAGCGTCAGCCAGATGTCTTCGTTCAGCTGCATATAGGGGTCAACCCCCTCTATAACGCGCAAAAGATCGCGTCGCGGCCGCACCCCTTCATCCGGCAAGAAATCGATCCCAGCGCGCTCCAACGCGCTGCGCAGTTTTTCCTCGATCCTTTTTTGCGGCCGCGCATCCGCGTTTTCGATTTTGACTATTGTTTGGGCATGAACGCCCGATGAAGCCGATAGGTCGTCTATCGTCCAGTCCAAAAAAACCCGCGCGGCGCGCATTTGCTTGCCTGAAATCATTTAGATCAATATTCCTTATCTTTATAGACTTATTGTAGTTAGCATATATAAAAAATATATGCAAGATATAGAATATCGTATCTTTTAACCATTTATTAATAATTCCAACGTAAAAATGATTCATAACAAAAAAACATGCGGAGGAGAGCAATGGCAGAAATTAACTATAATGATTTGAAAAATTTGGATTTTGATACGCAGCCACTGCCGCAAGCGGCGGCCTGGCAAGACATGCTGCAAAAAAGGCAAGAGTTTTTGCAAATGTATAAAAAATACCGGTTCGTAAAGAAAAACATGCCTTTTAGCGATTGGCAAAAAACAATGCTGCTGCGCCGGATACGCCGTAACCTTTGGCTTTGCTATTTCTTGTACAGCCTTTTAAAGCGGCATTATTTCGAGTTGCTGAACGCCGCCATGGCGGCGAGCGACCCGGATTTAAATTATTTTGAAACAAGACACGGCGCGGCCTATGCCCAATACATCGCCGACACTGGCTGCCTGGACAAATCAAAAATTGCGTAGATTTCTATTCCCAAAATAGTGTAACCTGCCCGCACTTCTCGTTGCGGGCATTTTTTTATTTATGGGGCATAATTGGGGGCATATTTTTTTATAAAAAAAATATTTTTATTATAAAACAATATTTTGTTTATAAAATTGCAGTCCTCTTGACCGCACCAACCACCCTATTCGGGATGGAAACATAGTGTTTTTATGAACCCTGTTGAATGGCATATTTGCCAAGACCCTATCCCCTACCCCGACGCTCTTTCCGACATGCAGTCCCGCGTGGCAAGCATCCGCGCAGGTACAGCATCCGAACAAATCTGGCTTTTGGAACATCCGCCCTGCTATACGGCCGGCAGCAGCGCCAAGGCGGCGGATTTGATCCAGCCCGATCTGCTGCCCATTTATGAAACCGGACGCGGCGGGCAATACACCTATCATGGGCCGGGCCAGCGCATCGCCTATGCGATGCTGGATTTAGCAGCGCGAAAAATCGATATCCGGCAATATGTTTCGAAATTGCAATGCTGGATTTTGGCGGTTTTACAAGAATTCAACATCGAAGGCGAATGCCCCAAAGACCGCATCGGCGTTTGGGTCCGCCACAAGGGACAAGAAAGCAAGATCGCGGCCCTTGGCGTTCGCGTCAGCCGGGGCGTCGCCTATCACGGCATCAGCTTGAATGTGAATCCCGATCTTGGCCATTACCGGGGCATCGTGCCTTGCGGGATTTCCCAATATGGCGTGACATCCCTTGCGGAAATGGGAATCAAGGCGGATATGGCCCAAATCGATGCCCTGCTGCAAAAGCATTTCGGGAAGATTTTTTAGATTTATTCGCCTTAATTTTTGTTTATAATAAACATAAGCTTTTCATCGCGCTGCCCTGCGCCCTTACCCGAGGTATTTTATGGACATTAAAAACAATCCCCTGTTGCGCAATCTTGGCTATGCGATCTTGGCCTTGGCGATCGTCATCGGCGGCTATTTCGGAATGCAGAAATACCTGACCATGAAATACACGCAAGCGGTCGAAAACTTTGCCAATAACTTGCCCGCCGATTGGAAGCTTAGCTATGGCGGGCTAAAGGTATCCCCCTTTTCCGCAAGCGCAGAGATTTTCTCCCCGGCCCTTAGCCGCAAGGATAAAGAAGTCTTGCGCGCCGAATCCTTGTCGATCAGCAACATCAAAGAAGACGGCAGAAAACTCACCGCCGCGCATTTCGATTGGAAGAAATTGAATTTCTCGCCCTTGGGGCTAGATTTGAAATCCGCAGATCCTTCAACAACGGCAATGATTTCCGGCGACATGAAATTTGGCTACAGCTTTGACCTGCAGAGCAATAGCTATATCGTCAATGATTTCTCGCTTCTCGTGCCGGATAAAAATGGCGAGTTGCGCTTTGCCCAAGGACGGCTAGAAAACCTGGTGCTTGCCGACGGAAAGCCGCTGTCTTTCGATTTTTCCGTTGAAGACGCCGTTTCCAAATCTGATGGCGCGCGCCTGCAATCGCTTGACGGCAAAACCACTGCAGACCAATTGCGTTTTTCCAGCAAATTTTCTTACGCGCATGACGCGGCGGCGAATTCCTATCAGCTGCGCAATTTCACTTTGACGATGCTGGATTTCAACGAAACCGTAAGTTTTGCGTTGGCCGGTATCCAGACCAGGATGCAGGGCGATGTGCCAACCGCTTTCCGCTTGGATATCAGCGGGCTGGATGTTCCGCTTTTGACCACCGTCGATTCTTATTGGCGGGAATTCGGCTATTCCCGCCTGCGCATGGACACATCCTTGGGATATAATTTCGACCCGGAAAGCAAAATCACCTCTGCCTTTTTGAACCTTGCCCTCGCCGATATGCTTCAAACCCAAATTCAGGCCCATCTTGTCGACGTCGATATCGAAAGGCTTGCCAACCCCGATGCGGAAAGCCTGTCTGCAATGCCGAGTCCGAAAATAAAGGCTTTGCAGCTTAGCTATAAAGACGCCTCGTTTTTAAGAAAAAGCCTGGAGCTGGGCGCAAAGAACGCCCAAATGCCTTTGGATGCATATATCCAGGAAATATCGGCCATGATAGACCGGGAATTCATCCCCGATCCTAAGCAGGCCGATCCGGCGATGGTCGACGCCAGCGGAAAGATCAAAGCCTATTTACAAAGCTTGGGCCAGCTTACAATCGCTGTTAATCCACAGCAGCCTTTTGGAATCGGCGATTTCATGGCGGGCCTGCTGTTCGACCGCAACAAGCTTTTAAAGGCTCTGGGGCTTACGGTTACAGTATCCTAAGGCTAGGCCAATTGTTCGAACCCGCTACATATCTGGGCCGCCGCCGCGAAGGACAGGATTTTAATGTATTCCACCTTGGCTGTTATCGGGCCTTCAAGGCATGATTGCAGCATAGTGTGGACGTCCCCCTGCCCACCTTGAAACAACGCTTCGACCATGCCGTTATCGAGGTTTCTGACATACCCTGTCAGCCCCAGGCCTTGCGCTTTTTTCCTGGTCCAGGCGCGATAGCCCACACCCTGCACCCGGCCTTTTATTTGCGCTTTGACTTCTATTGCGCACACATGTTCTTTCTGTTGCGACAGCGTATAAAAACGGTCTATCTGCAGCATATCCTGCATCTTACCCATCACATGCGGCAATTCGGACGCGCCATCGCCCACCAGCCCCGCATGGTATAATTCCGGCAAGAAAG
>CAYRVJ010000020.1:0-14819 GCA_964427785.1 uncultured Alphaproteobacteria bacterium
TGTTTGAGCTAGAAAAGCATCAGGACAAGGCAACACAAAATGATTTGGCGAGGCTAACCAATTCGGATGTAACCATGACATCGCAAATCCTACGCACGCTACAAAAGCGTGGGCTTGTTTTGCGCGAACAAATAGAGGGTGATGAGCGAGCAAAATATTCCAGCCTATCGCCTGCTGGTAAAAAGCTCGTCAAAAAAGCTGCTGAAATTATGAAAACAAATGAGAAAGAGTATTTTGCTCCAGTAGAAAAAGATATGGAACAGTTTTTAATGTATTTAAAAAACTTAACACGCATCAAAGAGATTAATCTGCCATGAAAATCACTTTTACTCTCTTAGCTGAATTACATTTTCCCCTGTTGCTGAAGTGGCTGGAAGCGCCGCACGTCAAAAAATGGTGGGACCAGGATGTAACTTATACAATGGATTTGGTGCATGAAAAATTTGGAAAACACATCCATGGCATTGCTCTTTCAAAAAATTCAAACCACAAAACATACGCTTACGTCATCTGTTTAGACGAAGAAATGATAGGTTACATACAAGCTTATAATGCTCATGATTTTGCACAAGAAAACCACTTAGATTTGAGCGCTATTTCTGGTGTTGTATGCGGTGTAGATTTATTTATTGGAGAATCATCCTTCTTAAACAAAGGATTGGGAGCTAGTATTTTAAATGAATTTGCAAATCAGATATTAGCTCCACATTTTGATTGGTGCCTGATTGATCCAGCAAAAGATAATCTAACCGCAATTAAAGCCTTTACAAAAGCTGGGTTTAAAATATTTGAGCAATTTCAAACAGAATCTACGGCTTGGATGATTAAAGAATTATCATCATACGTCTCGTTTTCATATGATCCAGATCCTAGTTTTGATGAAAAAATTTCATGCGCATTACGGCGCAAATGCGAAGATTTAACTGGAATTAAAACAGATTTTGAACGGGTTAATGTTTATTTAAAACATGAGCAAATCAATGTTGCTGGGGCGATTTGTTATGTTCACGGCAAAATACTATGGTGCGATTTAATTTATGTTGAAGAAGCTTTTCAAAACAAAGGGTTTGGTCGCCAACTTATAGCCAAGCTCTTGGAAACAGCGCTATCTAGAAACCTCCGGGAAATCCAGTTAAACACCTACTTTCCAGAAGCTTTGGCGTTTTTCAAAAAATGTGGATTTGATGAAGTGGCAGTTGTTCCGCGTTGGAAATATGATCTGACATGCTATTTAATGAGGAAAATGATATGAGACATGAGCCACTATCAACCATCCAAAAACTAATTAAAGAACGTTACGTAGGCGCTAAAGCCGTATTCTGGGCAGGATCAGTTGCGGCAAATCAGGGAACTGATTCATCCGATCTTGACCTTGTTATTGTTTTTGAATCATTACCAAATGCTTATCGAGAAGCTTTTGTTTACGACGGTTGGCCCATTGACGCCTTTATTCATGATCTTGATACCTTGCGGTATTTCTGCGGCAAGCTTGAGGCTAGTGATGGTAAACCTGCGCTCATTCATATGATTCTTCAAGGCCAGGAAGTTTTAACGCAAAACTCTGTGAGCATCGAAGCTAAGGCTATCGCTGCTGAAGCTTTAGCAAAGGGCCCCGATAGCTGGACTAAAGATCAAATAGATAAAGAGCGCTTTCTCATCACAGATATCTTAGATGATATTAAATCTCCTAAAAACAAAGAAGAGCAAATAATATCTGCCGTTCATTTATTTGAACCGCTCTTGCAGTTTTATTTTAGGACCCAGAAAAAATGGACAGCTAGTGGCAAATCTTTGACACGCCTTTTTAAACAAGAAAATCCAGAGCTTGCAGAAGAATGGGGATCGGCTTTTGAAAGCTTGGTTAAAACAGGTGATTCTACGGCGGTTGAGACTGTTGTGACAAAGATATTGGAGCCCTATGGTGGCTATCTGTGGGATGGCTTTAGGTCTGATGCGCCAGCAGACTGGAAATTACTAGAGGAGAACAAAATCCTCAATGAACTTAAATCAAGAGAGCCAATCTTCCATCATCCAGAAAAGTTTGGAAAAACAAAAGAAGATATTGAAAGGCAAATGTATGATGAATTTTGGGAAGTTGGCGCATCAGGTAATGTCTACACCAAACAAGATGTTATAGAAACCCTGCTGGAGCGCTATAACAACCCAAATTATCAAGATATTTGGGAAGCAAAAGACTTTGCGCTCACCACAATTGCCCAGGATAATTATTTACTGACATACATACTTATCCAAGGCAGAACAAGAGTCACAAGAAGATCAACACTTTGGCGTAAAGTCAATGGTGATTGGAAGATACTCTATCATCAAGGAACAATTATTAAGGAGTTAAATCATGTTTAAAAAAATAATATTGGCAGCTTTATTTGTTGCTGCATCCTTATTCATCTACTTTTTTATAGCAAACCCATACCGTATTAGTGGGATTAATGGAGAAAAAGGCAATTGCATGGAGCCAGCCATAAAAGATGGTCGCTTGTATTTTGTTAATCATCTTTATTATAAATTTGGACCCTATAAAACGGGCGATATTATTATATTTCGCCATGAAGACAAAATATGGATTTCAAGAATTGTAGGCCTTGAAAATCAAGAAATCAAAATTACTGATAATACCATTTTGGTAGATAACAAGGTCTACTCTGACTCTGTTCACCGAAATTGGCAGGATTGGAGATATGGTAACTATGGCGTTGAGAGCATAGCAAAAGTTCCCCCAAGAAATGTGTACGTTTTATCAGATAATTTGTCAGCACATCATGATGACAGCCGCGTTTTTGGGCCTATTTCATATGACAACATTCTCGGAAAAGTTTGGTAGGCTAGCATGACAGAGAAAATGATAATTTTTGATTGCGATGGCGTTTTAGTGGATAGCGAAATTATAGCAAATCGTATAGACGCAGAGATGCTATCCGAACTTGGCTATGCAATTTCAACAGAAGATAGTATCAAAAGATTTACGGGCATGAATGCTGCCAAAGTGCGTGACATTATATTTCAAGAATCTGGCATTAACCTACCTGAGGATCTGTCTGATCTCACACAAAAATGTATATTGAATGCTTTTGAAAATGAACTTAAACCCCTTATGTATGAGGTGTTGGAGCATTGCTTCTTCATGATTAAATGTGTTGCAAGTTCAAGTCCAAGAGCAAGAGTTTTAAAATCCTTGGAATTGACAAAACAAGATCACTTTTTTACACAAGAATCCATTTTTACATCTTCTCAAGTCAAAAGAGGAAAACCATTCCCTGATTTGTTTTTATTTGCTGCGCAGCAGATGGGAGTCGCTCCACAAAACTGTTTGGTTGTTGAAGACAGTATGGCAGGAATCAAAGCAGCCCAAAGCGCTGGCATGGATGTGGTTGGATTTTTAGGGGGAAGTCACGCGGGTTTTGAGTGGTATCGACATAATATTCAGTCATTAGGTGTGCCTATAGCGTTGAATGCAGCCGACCTGATTGATCAGTTAAACCATTTTAATAATGATTCAGCCTTGAAAATTGTAGGAGTGTGATGATATGACAACACAGCTTGCTTTTCAAACCACGTCTATCCGGGAATACATTCATCATCTTATCAGCGCGATTATCCCCTGTGACGATGTTGAACAAGAGCATATTAATGATACGTGTCTTTGGATTGAAAGTGGCGCGCCTATTTTTCGGGTTCAAAAGCCTGATGTTCCAAACAAACATTTAGTCTCTTATTTTGTACTCTTCGATGAAGTTTACCAAAAAATACTCCTTGTCGATCATAAGAAAGCACTTCTTTGGCTGCCTGCAGGAGGGCATGTAGAAATTGATGAAGATCCAAAAACTACAGCCAGTCGGGAATGTTTAGAAGAGCTTAACGTTACAGCTGATTTTTGGTCACCTCATCCACTCTTTTTAACGTCAACGTTAACTGTAGGTCTAACAGCTGGACATACAGATGTAAGTTTATGGTACGTACTCAAAGGAGATAGTAACAAAGCTTATGAATTTGACCAGAGTGAATTCAATGACATCTGTTGGTTCCGCCTTGATGAGATTCCGCACGACAAGTCAGATCCACATATGAGGCGTTTCATAGAGAAATTAAAAGGTAGTTTATGAACAATCTCACTCACAGAAAAGCAAGAATTGCTGATTTACCACGTCTTATAGAGCTGCTATTAGAAGACGAACTCGGGGCTACAAGGGAATCAAAATCAGCTGAACTTGATGAAAGCTACATCAAAGCGTTTAATAAGATCGAGTCTGACCCAAATCAATATTTAATGCTCGTAGAAAATGGTGATGAAATTATAGGAACTTGCCACCTCACCATTATGCCGTCACTCACCTTTATCGGCAGCACCCGTATGCAAATAGAAGCTGTCAGGGTAGCCGGGAGATATAGAGGGCAGAAAATAGGAAGATGGATGTTTGACCAAGCAATCAACTATGCCAAAAAACATGACGTTTCTATCATCCAACTCACCACGAATAAAAAACGGCCAAAAGCAAAACATTTTTATGAAAAACTTGGCTTCAAGGCCAGCCACGAAGGCATGAAATTATATTTGGAATAAGATCTATGAAAATTAAATTTGAAAAAGTAACAGGAGCTCATTTAAACACTATCTTTAGCTGGCTTACTGAACCTCACGTTATGGAATTTTGGGATAATACCCAAGCGCATAAAGATGACATTGTCAATTTTGCTGAAGGGCGAAAAACACCATCGTCTTATGCTGGTGGCGAATATGTTTATTGGATTGCATATCTTGAAGATGAACCTTTTGCAATGTTGATGACCATTCAGGAAGCGCATAAGGAAGATATAGGCGAAGAGAAACTTAAAAGACTTTCAAAAACAGGTCATACCTACGGCCTCGATTACATGATCGGTAACCCTAAGTTTTTTGGGAAAGGCTATGGATCTCAAACATTATCTGACTTTATCGATTTTCTCAGAGAATCTATCGATCCAAAAGCAGATACTTTTTTGATTGATCCTGATAGCGCCAATCTACGCGCAAAGCATGTTTATATGAAGGCGGGCTTCAAACATGTGTGTGATTTCATTATGGAAGGTGATGTGAGTGGCGCAGGCAAAATTCATCATCTGCTCCTCAAAAAATTTGATCCAAAGATTTCTATAATCAAAGCAACAATAGATGATTATCCACGCATTCAAAACATCGCCCGTTTCTACGTTTATGATTTATCAAGAGACTGTGGATCAATTTCATCTGATTGGGCTATTCCGGAAGATGGTCTTTACGAGTGCTTTGATTTTAAAAATTACTTCGAAGAATCAACCAGAAAAGCTTATTTGATTAAGGTTTATGATGAGATAGCGGGCTTTGTGCTGCTGAATCAAGCAACCGAAAACTCTGCAAACACCTGGAACATGGGAGAGTTTTTTATTATAGCTAAATTCCAAGGCCAAGGGATTGCGTATCAAGTTGCAAAAGAAATTTGGAATATGCATCCAGGCATGTGGGAAGTTTCCGTTATCCCTAATAATAAGTCAGCCTTAAAATTTTGGGAAAAAGCAATTAGTGAATTTACCTCTGGTACTTTTAATAAGCAAATCAAAGAAGTTACATATGACGAGCATTGCCCCCGTCACGTCATCTTTGAATTTGATACGCAAAATAGCATCCACCAAAATATAGTTCCACAGTTTGTCGTTCGCACGTCTCAGCTTTCTGATATCTCTGCCATGGTTTCACTCTCAAAAGCCAAGCGTTTATCCTACGAAAAAGCCCAACCCCAGTTTTGGCGATATGCTGGAGATGAAGGTGATAACACACAGAGACAGTGGTTTAAACAACTGCTGCAGGACACAAATCATGTGATGTTTACTGCAGAAAGCGACTCCCAAGAAATCCTGGGATTTATCATTGGCAAGCTCATGCCTGCTCCGGAAGTTTATAATCCAGGTGGTCTGACATTGATGATTGATGACTTTTGCATGAAATCCGAAAATCTTTGGCAATCTGTTGGGCATGAGTTAATTGAAGAGACGAAGGCTGCGGCCAAGTCTAGAGGCGCCACTCAAATTCTTGTTGTTTGCGGCGCTCATGACCTGCCAAAACGTAAGTTCTTGAAGGATCAAAATCTATCGATTGCCTCTGAGTGGTTTGTAGGGGGTATTGTATGATCAAAATCTACCTTTTAAAAAACTATCCCAGCACCATACCGAAACTTGCACACATTTGGCATGAAGTCTTAGGCAAAATCTGGGTTCCTGATGTACCCGTTGAACGTGTTATCGCAAGATTTGCAGATCACTTGAATGATCAAGCTTTGCCAATTACTTTTGTTGCATTAGATGGTGATTTACCGGCTGGCATGTGCTCTTTGCGTGAAAATGATGGTATTCGTCCAGATCTAACACCTTGGCTTGGTTCACTTGTGGTTGATCCAAAACATCAAAAGCAAGGCATTGGCAGGATGCTGATTGATGTGACTGTACTGAAAGCAAAAGAGCTTGGTTTTGAAAAGCTGTACTTGTTTGCTTTTGATCCCACCATACCAGAATACTACGAACGCCTTGGATGGAAGAAAATCGGTATGGATGAATTTAAATCCTATCCTGTGACGGTGATGGAGGTGGATTTATGATCAAAATTGACCTGCTGAAAAATCATCAAGACGCTATACCAGCGCTTGCAAATATTTGGAATCAAGTGTTGGGTAAAATTTGGTTTCCAGAACTTACAATCCAAGAGATAGAGTCATTGACATATGATGAGCTCAACATCTGCGATGAAACAACTTCATTCGCTGCGCTGTATGATGAAATTCCAGTAGGATTTTGCACATTGAAACTTAAGGAAGAGTTTCGTGCCGATTTAGGGCCATGGCTTGCAGATGTAGTAGTAGCCCCTAAACATCAAAACCAAGGGATCGGAAAAATGCTGGTTGATGTCGCAGTTAGACAAGCAAAGGAGCGTGGCTTCAAAAAGCTATATCTGTTTGCTTTTGATCCAACGATACCTGAATACTACAAGCGCCTTGGATGGAGCCAAATATGTATGGATGAATTTAAATCCCATCCTGTAACCGTTATGGAGGTGGCGTTATGAACCAAAAAACAATCATTTTAAGCCCAGATCTTGCACGTAAACTCATAGCCCAGCAATTTCCAGAATTCAGTGATTTACCTATAACCGATGTTGAAAAACAAGGGCATGATAACCGCACCTATAGGCTTGGTGATCATATGCTTATTCGTATGCCAACAGCCGCAGGTTACGCTTTAAAAGTACCAAAAGAGCAAGAGCTGCTACCGCAATTAGCAAAACGTTTAAGCGTTAGCATTCCGGCTCCTATTAAAATGGGAAAACCTTCGGCGGACTATCCATACCCATTTTCCATCTACAAATGGTTGTCTAGAAAAAGTATCAATTTGCTGACGTTGACCGATCAAGAAAAAGAACAACTTGCTTTTGATATGGCTAAATTCTTAAAAGAGCTGCAAGCCATTATGGACATTAAAGGCCCTGAGCCGGGTCAACACAACTGGTGGCGCGGTGATCATGTCAGCATTTACGATAAAGGCGCCAGAGAGCAATTTGCAGAGCTGGCTAATTTTATAGATGCTCCCCGAGCATTAGCTTTATGGGATCAGGCGTGTGCGACGAGATGGAATAAGGCGCCCATATGGATTCATGGAGATTTTGCGATTGGCAATATACTTATGGATAGTGGAAAACTATCAGCAGTCATTGACTTTGGTGGTGCTGCGGTTGGAGATCCAGCGTGCGATCTTGTCATTGCATGGACGTATTTGAGCGGTAAAGCTCGTGAGATTTTTATTTATGAAATGGCTATAGATTCAGATACATGGCTCCGAGCCCGCGCCTGGGCATTGTGGAAGGCAACATTTGAGCTATGCCAAATTGCAGATAAGAACAGCCCTGAGGCTACTTTACAAAAACGAATTATTGATGAGGTTATGAATGCCTAAGAAAAGATCAGAAAATAGTGCATTAACATTAAGAGAGCTGTTAATAGCTACAAATCACGAAAAGCTTGTCGATATATTATTATCATTACATGAGAGCAATCATGATGTAGGTAAGCAGCTCGATATCATTTTTGCGGGTCTAGATGATGATCCTAAAAAAATAGTCAGCATGATTAAAAAGGAAATCGCATCTCTTAAAAGATCTTCAAAATTTGTCGACTATTACGAATCTGATTCTTTGGCAGATCGTTTAAATGACTTGCGTTTGAGGATTGCGGGTGATTTGAATGCTAAGTCTCCTAAGATCGCTTTTGAAATGATGCTTGATTTTCTAGATCTGCATAAAAATACCCTCGAGCGGGTTGATGATAGTAATGGCACGGTCAGTGGAGTATTTTTTACCGCTTGCGATGACCTAGGTTTGCTTGCTGGGCGCATTAACCACCTAAATAATCAAGAAATCGTAGAAATAGTTTTCGCTCGGTTCATGAATAATAATTACAGCATTTACGACGGTATTATTCAAAGTTTTAAGGATATTTTAAAAGATCAAGGCTTTGATTTACTTAAAGAAAAACTGGAGCATGTAGTAAATGATAAAAATGCTTTTACTATAAAACATGGCCTCAAGTCTATTGCGGATTGTAAAAATGACGTTGACGAATATATTGCTGCCTGTGCATTTAAGGATGGTATTTGTGCGCAGGATCATTTGGATATAGCTAAAAGACTTATCAAACATTGGCGTCCAAAAGAAGCACTAAAGTGGTTAAATGAAATGGAAATACCCATCAATCATTCTTGGCAACAAGATAAAAAAGACTTAAAAATACAAGCCTTAGAATTAGATGGAAATTATGAACAAGCTCAAAAGGAGCGCCTATTATGGTTTTCTGAAACCTTGAGCCCGAAACTTTATGGGGAGATTTTAAAAGCTGCAAAACCAGATTTTAAAGAAACCTTTCAATCAGATGCTATAAAAAAAGCATTTCAATTCCCAGAACCACATGGGGCCTTGAGTTTTTTAGTCCAGATACAGGAATTTGAAGAGGTAGCAAAATTTGTACATGCTAGGTTTAATGAATTAAATGGAAGGCAATATTATACGCTCCGACCTGCTGCAGATTTGCTGCAAAATACTGATCCTATTGCAGCTACGCTCCTTTATAGAAAAATGATCGAACCAGTTTTAGATGAAACAAAATCTAAATATTATAATTATGCAGCCAAAGATCTTGTAACATGTGGGGTTTTAAATTTTAAAATAGCAAACTGGGGCACGCTACAAAATCATGAGGAATATTTAAAAGTCATCGAAATAAAGCATAAAAGAAAAGTAAGTTTTTGGGCTGAATATAAGTCTGCATTGCAAAAACAAGCTGCCAAAGAAGCAAAAATAGCGAGAAGCAGTGTATGAATCAAAGCACTAAAACCTACATCTCTTTAATCATCTGGATTGTGCTACTCATAGCAATTGGTGGGGTCATTGGCTCCTTAACAAAACCGGAGATCAGCATTTGGTATAGCACCTTACATCGCTCCACCCTGACGCCACCAAATTATGTATTTCCAATAGCCTGGACTATTTTATACGGCATTATTGGCACTTGCGGCTGGCTCATTTGGCGTGGGCCTTCATTTCGCAAGCTCAGTGTTATCAAAACCTTATATTTGACTCAGCTCATATTAAACTGGAGCTGGACGCCTTTATTTTTCGGCTTCCACTTAACCGGACTTTCCATCGTAGTTTTGGTCGCTATGGATATTCTGGTAGTCACGCTCATTTTCCTAGCTTACCAGAAAATAAGGGCAGTATCGCTGTTGATGCTTCCTTATTTATTCTGGATTCTGTTCGCAACTTACCTAAATTTTTACATATGGCAGTGTAATTGATACGTCTATGAGTTTTCAAAGTCAAACATATCAATATATTTTCTGTTAAACTTAAAGGCCGCGCATGAATATTATGCCATGTATTGCGTTTAACTGTAAAGCCAATAACAGCTATAGCCCTGTTCAATCTCAATAAAGGGATAATAGCCTTATAATGTGGCACTGTTCTGATGCTCCGATATCCATCTAGAAAAATGTTTTTGTAGCCATTAAAATTTCCCCATTCACCATGCTCAATAGAGCAAAAATCATCTTCTGCAAAACCTGATCTAGCCGATGACCAATCAATAATTCCACGTAAAGTATTTTGATGGATAATTATATTACCTGGTCTAAAATCTCTATGAATAATGCATGGACCATCAACTTTTTCTAAAAGGGTTAAAGAGTTATTAAAATAATTCAGGCTTTTAAAGATAGTGTCATCAGGAAGATGACCTTTGCATTCATCTATACCTTCTTCAAATTTGGCTTTAAAATGCACAATAGGGTCTGGGCTTAAATCTAAATTTCTATTCAAATAGCCAAAACCGTTGCTTTTATTTTCATGAATTATTGCCAACGATTTTCCCATTTCAAAGGCTATTCCTTTTGTTATGGTATGAGGTGTTAGCAAATCTCCAGGTAAATACTCCATGAGAACTGCACCAAAATTTTCCGCTCCTGGTGGTACAGTGCTGATAATTTTAGGAACTAAAATTTGCTTAGAAAAATAATCCAGAAAATAAACCTCATTTGCATAATCAAAGCGAGATTCACATATTTGCAATATATGAGAACGACCACTTCGCTCTAAAACTTTATAGACGGTCGCAAGCATGCCCTCATCATGATCTATTTTTATAAATTCGACATCTTCATCCAAGCTCAAAAGCTCTTGATACTCTTGCGTGTTAATTACGGACATGATCAACCTTATCAAAAATCTTTGTTAGCTGTTCAAA
Organism: uncultured Alphaproteobacteria bacterium; assembly: GCA_964427785.1. Classification (GTDB taxonomy): domain Bacteria; phylum Pseudomonadota; class Alphaproteobacteria; order SHNJ01; family SHNJ01; genus CAYRVJ01. The sequence continues at coordinate 10,806 of CAYRVJ010000020.1, forward strand.
ATAGTTCGTATCACAACCATCCTCTAACGCCCATACCCATGCAACTACTGTCTGCACAAAACACCAATCAAGGATTCGCTGTGATGGTAATTCCATAATTTTGGCAAAAAAAGTGATACGGTTATTAATAATACTTGGCGCATCAGCGTGATTCAGTACTTCCGGCATTGGATTGCGGATAAAGGCGGCCACTTCATAAGCAGATTCACCAATCACCCCTTTAGGATCAATCACCACCCAGTCATCACCATTTTGCAAAATATTATCATGATGGAGATCACCATGAAGCAAAACATCTGGACCAGTCGTTTTTAAAAGCTGACCTCGAAGCTTTCTTGCTTTTTTAAGATACCCATCAGGAATGGACCAATCCTTATCCAAAGCCGTAAGCCAATCTTTGATGTGGGGGAAGTTGTGATTTTCAGGAATGTTAACTTGATGCAGCTTTTGCATTACTACACACGCAATTTCGATAGATTCATATTCTTGATCTGGAAAATAGCTTTTAAGCGATGTATCAGGCACTGCTCTTTCCAAAAGCAACATACCATCATCTTCGGCAAGCACATTCACTACACCATATCCTGCAAGGCACTTGAGCGCAAAAGCTTCTCGATTTAGTGCCTCATGATCAAGTCCCAATTTTAAAATGATAGGATTATCGCCTTGAAATCCAGATAATACATAGTTGTAAGTAAGATTAGTGACCTCAATTAAATCACGTAAATCGAGCTTTGAAGATATTGCCACCACAAGCTGAGGCAGTTCATCTATCCAGGCTTCGCCTTTTTCTCCGTAAATATTGAGGATGTTGGAATGGAACATGATCACTTCCCAAATAAATATTTGAGGCCTTTTGTGAGTGCAATTGGCACCATGCTTACATGATTTTCATCCTCTATAATCTCTAGCTTGGATTTGAAACCTTTATTTTTAGGCAATGAGTCATAAAAGGTTTTCAAATCATTTACCATACTACCTCGTGCATCGTGTTCCATAGAGCCGGCAGCAAAATAAGCTGTGATGTTATTTGAATGTTGTAGCTTACTTGATTGCTCTAACATCTTGCCTTTTTCAACCCATAACGACGGCGAGAGTATGATGTATTTTTCGAAAATATCGGGATGCTCTAGCATCATCCAAGTGGTAAATAATCCGGCTTGAGAATGGCCTACTAATGCTCTTTCATTTGAAGCTCTATAGGTTCGGTTGATATGAGGAATCAACTCTTTTTCTATAAAATCTTTGAATTTTGAGCTACCCCCTGTGAGCTGGCTAAGCCCATGATATTCGTGATCGCCACCTTCAAACTCTTCTTTGCCTTGCTTTACTTGAATCGGGATGTAATCCCTGGCACGATTTTTTGTCCACTGCTCCCAAAATTCCTTGGAGTTCATGGTAGTTAAGTTTTGATTCTGATAACCAATTCCAATGATGATAAATGGCCTGATAGTGTCATAATTCACCATTGATCGAGCAATATTTTCAGCCATTCCAAATTCCACATCTGGATCAAGCAAGTAGAGCACAGGGTAGTTTTCCAGGTAGGAATGATGCCCTTTTGTGTGATATCCCTCTGGAAGACTCACGAATAATTTATAAGCAACATTGTTTTCTTTTGAAGTAATAAACCTTATTTCGGTATTAGGCAAAGTGATTGGAGACTCGTGCTTATGAGTGCAAGCGCTTAAGATAAAAAATGCTAAAAATGCGATTGTCTTTTTCATTCTTTAACCGGTAAATTATTTTGATCTTGATTGGTATACTCATCAGCGCTTAATCTATACAGAACATGATGAGAAAGTTTATGATCAGCCGCGAGTTTTGGATGAGCAAAATCACCATTGACGTCTCGCTTTAAGCCTATCTTTTCCATGACTCTTAAAGACCTAACATTTGCAGGCACCGTAAAAGAAACGATTTCTTTAAGGCCGCACTGTTTAAAACCATAATCCAAGGAAGCTTTGGCGCCTTCTGTGGCAAAGCCTTTTCCCCCAATACTGAGATCCAAGCCTCCAACCCACTTCAACTGCCGGGGTAAAGTTGGATTCCAATCAGTGTAATTGAGACCGATAAAGCCCATCAATTCCCCAGTTTCCTTCAGTTCAGCTGCCCACAAGGTATAACCATGCCTCTCGCCATGATGATTCACTGCCGGTATAAAATCATTGACCTGTTCCATCGTTAAGGACCTGGGTAAAAACTCGATCACCTTTTGGTCTTGGTTTATTTGGAAATAAGCATCCGCATCTTGTTTCTGCCAAGTTCTTAAAACAAGCCTTTCTGTTTCAATAATTGTGGTCATATAGCCTCGTTATACTTTATGTTATTCGCGCCTAGCCGTCAGCTTCCGCACTAATCTTTGTAGGCTCTTCTAGAATGCTGAGTACCCGGCCCGCACAATAAACTTTGTCACGCTTATTATCAGAAGTCTTTTGAATAATGTTTGCTGCTTCTAATTTTTGGATACCTCTTTGTGCTGTGCTATAAGCAACCCCCAAATCTTCAGCAATTTTATTAATCGTTACATAAGGATTGACCGCCAGACGCTCTACAATATCGACTGCAACTGATGAACCACTACTTGCCACAATTATTTTCCAATCCTGCAGTAGTGCATTGATACGCTCAGCCCGGGACAAAACATCTTCAGATTGAACAGCAACGCCACTCAGAAAATAGATAAGCCAGTCGCGCCATGTGCCATCTCTACTTACATTATAAAGCTGCCTGTAATATTCATCGCGCGTTGCTTCAAAAAATGCTGATAAATATAACAAAGGGGAAGGTAACATTTTTTGCTCGATAAGTAATAAGGTAATGAGGAGCCGACCAACACGTCCGTTACCGTCTAAGAACGGATGAATGGCTTCAAATTGATAATGGCATAGAGCAATGTGAATAAGTGGTGGCAACTGCCGATTATGCAAAAAACGCTCTAATTCGCTTAAAGCATCCATCAAATGATCAGGCGGAACAGGCACAAACTTTGCTGTGTTTAGAGTGCACCCAGGTGAACCTATCCAATTTTGCGTGCGTCTAAATTCTCCAGGTGTTGCATGAGAACCTCTTACGCCCTGCATCAAAGACTCATGAAGTTCTTTGATTAGCCGCAAAGATAAAGGCAATTCTTTTAACCTATTGATTCCATAATCTAATGCCTTGATATAGTTTTGAACTTCCTGCAAATCATCCGGATTTTGTTTGACGCTAACACCACTATCCGCTGCCAGAATTTCACCCAAAGTGGCCTGAGTACCTTCTATTTTGCTTGATAAGACAGCCTCTCTAGTTATAAAGGGACGCAATAGAAGGTGAGGATTAGGCAATCTGCTTCCTTCGCGGGCCAATTTCCCAAGCAAGAAATCAGCACGCGATAGGCTATAGACAAGCGCATCATCCCACTCAAGTTTCGGTGGCAAAGCCGCCGGAATAAAGGCTTTATAGCCCGTAGAGGCCCTAATGATCTGACCGCTTGGTGATTGCTCTATATCCATTTAACACCCTTTGTTGTTGATAATAGGTACAGCATATCAATTATTATCGAATAAGTCAATATGCGATAATAGTAAAGTTTGACATCATCACCTGAGAGAGCATAATAGTATGCTATTATCGATTTCAATGACTATCGATAATAATAACAACCCTTATCACCACCTCCAGAAATAAGTGGTTCTGTCCCAATAGTGACGAAATTTATCACAAATAGGTCATGGTATGTCCTTAAGGTTACATATGGTGTAATTCTAGGGACATGTTGCATGTGCTTAAAATCACGAAAATAGAGATTTTATGGACACGCTAAACTTTTGCAGAGAACCCAAAATCGTTCATTTGACACTCTCCAAATACGCCTCTATAATCGCATCAGAGAGTAAAAACATCACCATACCACCCCAGTTTGGAGTTGGTTAGGTTGGGGTAAACCGATCTCCGCCAATCTGTAGGCTGCGCGACTGTCTCCGCGCTATTTTTCTGATTTTTCTTACCCCTCTCCAGGCCCTGTAATTG
>CAYRVJ010000021.1:0-14526 GCA_964427785.1 uncultured Alphaproteobacteria bacterium
CCAAGGATTCTATACTATGGCGCAGCACGCAACAAAAGCCCTTAATTTCAACGGTGAATTGCCGCCGATTCGCCATGATTGGTCCATTTCCGAGGTCGAAGAGTTGCTGCAGCAGCCCTTATTGGAATTGGTCTTTAGCGCACAAACTATCCATAAGCAATATCAAGATAGCTCCGTACAACTGGCGAGCCTTTTAAGCATCAAAACAGGCGGATGCCCGGAAAATTGCGCCTATTGCCCGCAATCGGCGCATTTTACCAAAACCACCGGCATGAAAAAAGAACCCTTGATGGCTTTGGACGATGTCCTGGCCAAGGCGAAAATCGCTAAAGAAGCGGGTGCAAGCCGTTTTTGCATGGGCGCGGCCTGGCGCGAAGTGCGCGACGGCGAGGAATTCGACCGCGTTTGCGATATGGTCAAAGGTGTCAAGGATATGGGCATGGAAGCTTGCGTCACTTTGGGCATGCTAACCCCGGCCCAGGCCAAAAAATTGGCCGATGCGGGGCTGACCGCTTATAACCACAACCTCGACAGCGGCGAAAGTTTTTACAAGGACATCATCACGACGCGCAATTATCAAGACCGGCTGGATACGTTGCAGCATGTGCGCGACGCCGGCATCACGGTTTGTTGCGGCGGCATCATCGGCATGGGCGAGAAAATTACCCATCGCGCCGAAATGCTGCAGACGCTTGCCAATATGACGCCGCAACCAGAAAGCGTGCCGATCAACGCTCTGGTCGCGGTCAAGGGCACCCCGCTGGAAAACCGCCCGCAGATCGACCCATTGGAATTGGTGCGCATGTGTGCCGCAGCCCGCATCATGATGCCGCACGCGCGCGTACGCCTATCCGCAGGCCGCAGCGAACTTTCGCGCGAGGCGCAGGTGCTGTGCTTTATGGCCGGAGCGAATTCGATATTCTATGGCGAAAAACTGCTGACCACCGCCAATAACGACGCCGAGGCCGACCGGCAATTGATCGAGGATATCGGGCTTAGCATCGCGGCTTAACCCATATGTGACGGCATAAAATGTAAAGGGCGGCTTGATGCCGCCCTTTTTTTCTCTACCGTTCTACTTGGAGCAAATTCTATTTCGACTTGCGCTTGCGCGACGATTTTAAATCGACGACTTTGGGTGGCTCGGCAGGCTCGGCCTGAGGGGATTCAGAAAAAGATCCCGTGACCCGCGCCACTTCGCTGACCAGCTCGCGCAGATTAAAAGGTTTTGAAATCAAACACGCGCGCTCTTTCGGGTAATCCTTGTCCTGCTTCGCGACGCTGGCGAATCCGGAGACGAACATAACTTTGACATCGGGGTTATTGGCCCAGGCCAATCTTGCCAGCTGCATCCCGTCCAGGCCGGGCATAACGATGTCGGTCAACAATAAATCGCATTTCTTGCTGTTCAACGCCTCTGCCGCCTCGGTGCCGTCGCTGACCGGCCAGACCTTGTGCCCGGCATTTTCCAGCAGCCGGGTCATTACGGCCCGCATCGGCATATCGTCTTCGGCGATTATGATGTTCGCCATGTTTTAGTCTCCCTGGTTCACTCGCTGCGGCGCAATCGCTTGCGCCCGTCTCTTATCAGCTTAAAGCCAAATTGGTTAACAAATCGTATTGCCAGAAGATATTCGCCCGCCAAAAAAGAGAAATAGTTTTGCTGCCCTAAAATCATATAAAATCGTTTAAAAACACATACTTACATGCGTACAACTTTGTCTCTTTGTATCTTCGTTCGGAAAAAAGCCTCGCCCTTACCGCAAAAAAAGCAAATCCCAGCCCCGAATTTGGACGAAACCGGTTTGTACCGTCAGGTAAATCTGGTTTATGCTGGCTAATGCAGAATATTTATCGTCTGGTCGAGCCCAGAAAATCGCCCCGCCCTATCCTTGTTACGTCGCCGCATTCCGGCAATTTCTATCCCCCATCGCTATTGTCGCAAAGCAGATTGGCGCTTGAGGATCTAAGGCGGCTCGAAGATTGCTTTGTCGACGAGCTATGGGATTTTTCACCGCAGCACGGCGCCACGTTTTTGGCGTTGGATTATGCCCGGGCCTATATCGACGTCAACCGCGACGCACTGGAGTTAGACCCGGATATGTTCCGCGCGCCACTGCCGATACGCGCGTACACAGGCAGTGCGAAACTGCGCGCCGGGCTAGGCGCGATTCCGAGGCAAGCAAGGCCAGGGCGCGATATTTATGCCGAGAAAATTCCCTTCACCGACGCGCTGCAAAGAATCGACGGGGTTTACAGGCCCTATCACCGGCAACTGGAATCCTCTATCCGCAAGCACATTGATAGATTCGGCACTTGCTTGCTTTTAGATTGTCATTCCATGCCCAGCGAGGCGGCAGAGCGGCTTGAAACAAACAGATCGTTAGATGTGGTGTTGGGCAATCATCATGGCCAAAGCTGCGACGAGCAATTCATGCAAACCGTCGAATCCGCCTTTATTGCGGCGGGATTCACCGTCAAACGCAATGATCCTTATGCCGGCGGATATGTCACTCGCCATTACGGCAAACCGAAAGCCCAAGTGCATGCGGTGCAGATCGAAGTCAACCGTGCCCTTTATATGAACGAAGACGATTACACAAAAACCAGCGATTTTTTCCTGATGCGCGAAAAGCTTTCTTGCGTTTTAGAAGCAATCTCGCAGGATATAGCTGCAATTCCCGCCTACACACAAAGTCTTATGGCGGCGGAATAGTCCGTTTTCATCCTTTATTAAGATTTAACCGATTAGCCTTATACTGAATAGCAAAGGGCCGCTATGGCATGGATTTTGCCACGGTTTTGTATAGGACATATCGTCATGGAAATAAGACAGCACTTTTCTTGCTTGATTTTACTGGCGGCTTTTGCCTTGCCAAGCATAGTACATGCCGAAAAACCAAGCGATTCCGCGATTTGCGGCGAGTCCGTTGCCCGGCAAGAACGCTTGGGCGCTATCCCTAAAGATATTTTAAACGCTATCTCGCAGATCGAATCCGGGCGCAAAACCGCAAAAGACAAGGCAATTTCTGCCTGGCCCTGGACAGTCAATGTCGCGGGCAAAGGGTATTATTTCGACAGCAAAGAAAAGGCGATAAATTTCGTTCAATTGCAACAGGCGCAAGGAATCAAATCCATCGATGTCGGCTGCATGCAAATCAATCTGCATTACCACAAAGAAGCCTTCAAGGATTTAAACGAGGCCTTTGACCCGGAAACCAATACCGCCTATGCGGCGGAATTTCTGTCCGATCTGTACCGCGAACATAAATCCTGGCTTGTGGCCGTAGGCCATTATCATTCGGCAACGCCTGCGCACAACATCCCCTATCGCAACAAAGTCGCCAAAAAACTCGCGTCTTTGCAGGATGATCCGGCCCATCCGATGTTGGCGGATAAACGGCGCGTCTTGCCGCAAGTGGTATATCCAAGAACTGCAAACTTACCTGTGAACAGCGCGCGGTATACCAATCTGACCATTTTTGAAATAGACGCCAAGCGCAAGGCCGCCGTCATGGCGGCCTGGGAAGCGCGCAAGAAGGCGATGGAATCCAATCGCCAAAGGCTGCAAGGCCGCTTTGCCAAGACAAGCCGTATTGCGCTGGCGCAAAACAATGCGCGCGGCGGCAGGGCCGCCGACTAGGCTAGAACTTTTGCGTGGCAGCCGCCCAGGGATATTCCTGGGATAATTTCCTATTCAAGGACAAATCCACGACAAAGCGCGCAATGCGTCCGCAGTCAAACAGCTCATGCGCTTTTTTCCAACCTTGCCGCGCAATCGCGCGCAGCTCGGCGTCGTTGTTTTTATAATGGTTTATTTTCCGTGCCAAATCTTCCCAATCCTTGAAAAACACCATTTCCTGATCGCTGAAAAACTTGCCCAATTTCGTATCAGTATGGGTAAAGGTCAAAAGCCCGTTGCCGACAAGATGCGCGATGCGGTCGGAACTGTACCAATGCATATCGTTATAACGGCTGAAATTAAGGCCCATCCTGGCTTTGGACAAGGCATTGGTGTAATCAGCGCCCCAAAGGCTAGGCTGGCCGAACATGCCGAAAAATTGCATTTCACATGGGGAATTTTGCCGCAAAAACGCCGCGAGCTTGACGCGCTCGTCGCTTTCATCGCCGCCGCCGATGCAATAGATCAAATCCCAAGGCAAATTTTGGCTTTCGAAATTACGCAGATATTCAATTGCGGGATCGACCGGATTCGGGAAATAAGCTATTTCGAGTCCTGGGCGTAAAAACTGCCTTACTGCGTCGCCCGCCGTCGAGATGAATAAGACATCGGCGACTTCGGCCCAGGCATTCAATGTTTTTATATTGTTTGCTGCGACGGCATCCACATTGTAAACCGCGACCCTGATATGCGGATGAAGTTTTTTTATTTCCGAAACCGTGCCGTTGAAAATCACATCCGCATGGCCCAGCAGCAGCAAATCGGGCCGGAAATTATCCGCCGTTTCTATCAGGCGTTTATTGGCTGGCAGGATGCCGAATTTGCGCGATCCGAAAATCGTTGCGGCGCGCGCCACATCCCGGTCGCTGAAATCCCAAACCCAGTGCCCCGCGCGGATCAGGCCGTTTTTCAGCTTGCGGTCGACGTTATAGCAAACCTTGCCCATGGATCTGTGGGCAAAATTCGCGGCATGCAGGATTTTAGCCATGGGATGAATAAACCAAAAAACTATTCGGCGGCTTTTTGTTCCAATTGATCTTGCGGAACTTCGATATAGCCTTCTTCTTTCAAGCGGCGCTCGACCATCCAATCCGGCATTGGCGGGGTCGGCGAGTATTTGCCGCCGTTTTCCGGATTGACCAATTTTTTAAGAGCAGGATGCTTGAAATATAACGGCGTGTCGCAAACGATCGGGAAACGCGAGAAACCCTGGAACAGCAGCACATGGGTTCCTGGTTTCATAGTCATAAAATCGTTGATACCGTATAGCGGCTGGTTTTTCCAGGAATAGGTGCGTTGCACGGCGAACGGATTGGCGTTTTTCGACAAACCTTCGGTCCGGGCATCCGACCAATCGCGGGCGGTTTCGCCCCCGATCATCTTAGAGAATCTATCGGCGGTGTTTTCGTTGTTAAGCGTCAGAATGATTTTTGCCGCCGTGGTCGAAATGATCGTTTCTGTCTGGTCCTTGCCGTAAACAGCCGCCACCTGGCCCAAATCTTGGCCGATCAAAAGATAGCAAACTTTCTGACCGCGTCCCACCGCCGGGCCGTCGATCAAGGCCTGCAATTTCGGCATTTGCGGGAATTCGTCGAGCACGAACATCACGGGGTACGGGCCGACTTCTTGTCCGGACCGGCTGCGCGATCCTGGACGGTGCGCGATCAAAAAGGCCGATAGGGTTTCAACGAACAATCCGGTGATGACGCCAAGCGCCTTGGCGTCTTCTTGGTTTACCACAAGATAGATCGTCATGGGGACGACCTTGCCGGTCTTTGGATCCTTGATTCCGCGCACGTCCAAAAAGGCGAAGTCGCTTTTCGACGTCCGCGCGCGGACGGCGGCGTTTTTAAAGATATTCAAGCCCGCGTCCATGGTGGACAGGATAGAGCCGCGCTCTTTGTCCGGGGTATTGGCAAGCTGGGTCAATTCCAAAACGCAGCGCGGCGCATAGCCGTTGGTGCGCGCCTCGCGCACGGCGGCGTTCATGTAATTGCGGATCGGGTCGGCGAACAAGGCCGCGTTAGGGTCTTCTTGGCGCAAACGCTCGATTTCGTCCTGCGCCGCCAAGGTCGCCTCGGTCACCCAATCCAAAAGCATCGGCAAGCAGGCTTCTTCGCCGTACCATTGTTCCGGAATATTGTCGTAATTTCCGGTTTCACATTTGGACACCAGAAAGTGAATGAATCCGGCCAAAGCTGCCCTGCCCTTTTTGGTCCAGTGCGGGTCGGCGTCGCCCTTCGGTTCTTCGATAATGACGTTCACCAAACGGTCGATGTAAAGATCGCGGTTCGGGCCTGGTTCGGGGATGGATTTCGGCGAAAGCGGATTCCAGCGCGGGTAAAATATGCCTTCTTCGGGCCTGTCGGACGCGGCCCATTCCAAGCGTACGCAAATACTGTGCCTTGACCTGTACCCTGACGTAATATCCGCAAGCTCCGGCTTGACGTCGTTGATAATCATCGAAATATTATCGCAGGTTAGAATCGTTGGGACGACAATACCGACGGTTTTACCGGTTCCTGGCGGCGCGACGCACAAAGCCGACAAGGTTTCTTTAAACATCAGCAGTTTCTTGCTGCGCATCCCCAGAACCATGATCCAGCCATCGAAAAGCCCCATTTCCTTGACATCTTCATCCCTTGCCTTGCGCGCGCCGCCGACGTGCATCGGATTGAAAGGATAAGGGTTGGCCGCAATGCTGACGAACAAGACAAACAAAAACAAAAGGAACGGACCGATAAAGCCGAGCGGCGGGAAAGAATTCAGTTTGGTGGTTTGCTTGATCCAGCGTATATGTTCTTCGATCCAGAACAGCTTCCCATCGGCGGTCGTTGCCAGCAATTTGCCGAAATAATCATTAAAGGCCCAATTGACCATATGCTTGTTAAAGCCATTGGTCGCCAGCATTTCGATGGGATAGCCAAGCGGCAAGGAAACGATCAGAATGATTATAGACCAAAGCACCGATAGCTGCACCCAGCGTATCGCCTTGTCTTTTTCTTTCATCCAAATTTTGGACACTAAACCGCTCCTACCGCAAAAAACAGCCTGTCGCCGAACAGGCATCCGAACTATGTTATACTATAGCAAAAACGCAAAGCCATTAGCCTTGTTGCAAAAGCCGCGCCTGTTTTTTAATTTTCTGTAACCGATTGAATATACAAATAAATATCTTTTTTGGCAAACTTTATTTGGCCTTAACTTTACCTTTTATCAACCCTAAAATGCGATAACAAACTATCTCCTGCCGTAAAACCTTATGTTCCTTGAAAATTTCCCGACCGCCAAAGATTATCTCGACGATGTGATCGCAAGGACGCTTGCGGCCAAGGCATCGGATATTCATATCGAAAACCGGGGTAGCGAAGGCATCATCCGCGTCCGTATCGAAGGCGACTTGCAGGAATGGGCCAGGTTGCCAGTGGACCGCATCCTGCTATTGATCCGCCGCATCAAATTTATCGGCGGCCTTGATCCGGAACGCAGCGGTCTTGCGGCGGATGGGCGGTTCGAGTTCGACCACAAAGGCCAGAAAATCGTCATGCGGCTAAGCATCCTGCCGACGCTTGGATCGGACGACATCGTGATCCGGATATTGGGCAGTTCGCCCGAAGTTTTCGGCCTGAAGCAGCTTAATTTGCATGAAACCATCCGCGAAGGGCTGGAATTTTGCATCCATAAATCCATGGGCTTGATCCTGGTCACCGGCCCTACGGGATCGGGCAAGACATCGACCCTTTACGCCGCGGTTCAGGAAATCAACGACGGCAGCCGCAAAGTCATCACCGTCGAAGATCCTATCGAATACAACGTATTGGGATTGAGCCAGATTAAAATCAATCCCATGCAGCATTTGAATTATGCCGACATATTACGCGGCTCTTTGCGGCATGATCCGGATGTGATTTTAATCGGCGAATGCCGCGATCTTGACGCCGCGCAAATCGCCATCGAAGCCAGCATGACAGGGCATTTAGTGTTAACGACGCTGCATACCAACAACGCCGTATCGGCGATTTTGCGCCTGGTGAATATGGGCGTGCCCGCCATCGACGTCAGCAACAGCTTGACGGCGTCTTATGCCCAGCGCTTGATCCGCAGGCTTTGCCCGGAATGTAAAAAACCAGCCGCCCCCAATAAAACCGCGCAAAAATCGCTTGCCGAATATGGGGCAGGAAAAATCTATGAGCCAAAAGGTTGCGATGCCTGCGGGCAAACAGGTTTCAAGGGAAGGCTTCCTGTGGCGGAACTTTTAATCGTGGACGACGATATCCGCGACACCATTATCGCAAGCCCAACCCTAAGCGCGCTCAATAAAATCGCGCAACAAAAAGGCATGCGCAGCATGCTGGATTACGGGCTGGAATTGGTAGCTAAGGGAGAGCTGGATTACAAGGACGTCATCGGATCGGTAACGTAAGCCTAATACAGGCACTAACGTGCGACTTCGCGCAAAACCTGCTCGATCATGTCCGGCACTTCGACGCCGGTGATGATTCTTTGGCCGGAACTGCGGTCGATCTGCACGATCCGCCCGAAGGCCATCGAAATGATTTCGATCGCCGATTTGGGATCAAGGTTCATGTTGTTCTGCGTCAAATTCTGCCAGAACGCCTTGATCGCCATCTGCGGGCTTTCGGCGTGAATAGTCGCGAAAAAATTGGAATGGCCCGTCGTCATCAGCCGGTAAATGCTTTTGACGTTGGAAATGGAAATTTCGCCGCAAATAATCGCGTCCGGCGTCAAGCGCACAACGCTGTCCAGAATATGGTTGTAATCGACTTGGTTCGCGGACGATGTGCGCGATACGATCAAATGCACCCGGTTGATATGCGGCAGCAGGATTTCGCGTGTGTCCTCGACCGTGATAATCCGCCTGTCGCGCGGGATGAATTCCACCAGCGCGTTCAAGAATGTGGTCTTGCCTGTCGATGTCGCGCCGCTGATCAAAACCGCCTCGCCATGCGCGACGGCGCCGATCAAATCTTCGTAGGGGGTTTCGGCGTATTTCTTGCGCTTGGCGGAATGGATCGGGATTTCCGTCAGCTCTTCGCCGGGATTCAATTGATAATCCGCAAGGCTGAAGCGTTTTTCTTTTTTAAAGCAGCGGATACAGACCGACATGCCATGCGTGTCGCTGATGTCATAGCGCACATTCGGTCCGATAATCGCCTGAAAACGGTGTCCGCCCGGAAGCGTCGCCGATAAAATAGGAACCTTGTCCTTGTCGAAATCTTGTTCGGTGATATTGGCCAATAGCCGGCACAGCGCCAGGATATATTTATAAGTAAGCTCCGGCGCGTTTTCCGATTGCCAGCCTTCGGGCGATTTCAGCCAAACTTCCCCGGCGCGGTTGACGGCGACTTCTTCGATGCCGGGCCGGTCGTAATATAAAGAAAAATTTTTAAGGGCCTGATTAAGAAGCTCGCTACCCAGTCCGGTCATACAGCCACCCCATACCGGCCCTAGGGCGCAACGCCAGGCTGCGCATTACCGGAACGCTGGGCAGAGGTGGAGCCGCGCGGTGCGGGTTGCCCGCTTTGCGCAGGCGGCCGCGAAACGCTAGGAGGCGGATTGCTTTGCGAGCTTGGGGCCTGGTTGTTGGACGCAACCGGCTGCGGCGTCATCGCGTCTTCGTTGGAAATGATGCCGTCATTCGCCGCGATCAGGGTATAGCCCTGCAATTGGATATCGCGCGTCGGCATGATCAAAAACCGGCTGCCGCCGGGAATGGTGATGATCGGCGCAAGATTTAAATTTTCTTCGACCAGCCGCTGCGAAATGAACGAAAGGTCGGTCGCAAAATTTTGATAGGCTTGTTCTTCGGGCGTCAAAGTCTGCGTCGAGGTGGTAACGCCGGAACTGTCGGTGCTGGTGATCGTGTCGGTGGATGTGGCGACCGTACCGATGGCGTTGATGAAACTGATCAAAAGCGGCCCTGCGAAACGGTCGAAATAACGGTTGTCGACATCGCCGATCAGCCCAAGACGGCCCATCACGTCGGCGGCGGGATCGCCCTCGATCGCTATCGCCGCGCCATCAGGGCGCATAACACGGACAAAACTGGCACGCAGACGGGTGTCGCCCTGGCGCGACAGGGATTCATAAACGCCTATGGCGCGGCTGCCTGCGGGCAAAAGTACATAACGCCCATCGCCGCCATAGACATGGTTTTCGACCACGCCGACGATGCGGCCGCCCGCAAGCTGCGAGTTGATGGTGTTTTCCAATACCGCAGGGATATATTTATCGGCGGTAATAAGGCGGGAACGATCGACCGGCAAGGTCGAAATCGTCGGCGCGAATCCGATCGGGGTGTAATCCTGATCCTTAGTGATCACGTCTTCGGGGCCGGGCACGACGGCATTTTCAAAGATCATCATTCTGCCGCCACGGCGCGCCTGGGCCATGGCGATAGCGTTTTCCAAAGCCGGAGACGGGCCGAATACGACCGGCGGCGGCGCAGGCGGCGGAATATCGCGCGTCGCGGAAACCGCAACGAAAACCGGGGCGATTTGGGCGTCCGGCACGATGGCTATTTCGCCTGTCGCCTCGCCGCCCGCTTGCAGCGGTGTGAATAAAATAGCAAGCTCGCAGCTTTCGCCCTTGCCCAACATCTTAGGCGCGGAATCAAGGCAATTTCCGGCGGCGTTCAGCTCCGCAGGATCGGCGTCGAGCCGTATTTCGGTAATGCTAAGCAATTCTTCGCCATCGTTGCTGATCGTGATCGACTGGCTGTCGCTGCCGCCGGGCAAAGTTGGGCCAAGACGCAAGCTGGAAGGACGCACGGCCAATTTGGCAGGCAATAAGGGTTGTATCACCATCGGGCTCGCGGGCGCAGCCGGGATCGCGGATGTGTCTTGTGTTTGTTCCACGGGCGCTGGCGGCGGCGGCGGATCGTCTTCCCCGCAGGAAGAAAGCACAAACATAAGGCCCAAGGCCAAAACGGGCGCAAGGCCTGCGACAAAACGTTTGGACGCCCTGGCGCCCGGGATGGGGGTAAATCTTTTAGCCATAAGGATTTTATACTACAGAATAAAAGGGGGGGCCTGCAAGCACATCTTGTCCGGCGGCCCAAAAGAAATGCTTGTGTATAACCTTGGAACGCAAGGATTATGAATTATGGCCCGCCAGGACTGATACCGGCCCCGCCGGGTAAAGTTATCGTCCCGCCGCCACCACCGCCGCAATTAGGCTCGCATCCGCCGCCCGTTGGCTGTTCCAAATACTTTGCGATATAAATCGAAAACTTGTTCGGATTGGCCGAAGCACCCGCCACGGCATAAATCTCGTTGGCGACAAAACTTTCCTTTGCTTGCGTGATGATTTCTTCCGCCTGGTTGTTGGACGGCAAAGCGTCTATTTCCAATATGACGCCCACTTCCTCTACCTTGCGGTATTTCCATTTGCCGAATCCGGCAAGCGGGGTCAGATGGAAATTGCTTTGCTGCGCGTCGAATAAATATTGGCCAAGCGACCCGCAATACACATTCGGCAAATCGGCCTCGAGAATGTCTTCTTCTATGACGCAGCTTCCGGTGACGCCGGGGATATTGGATGTTTCGACACAGCCAGGATAGGCGTCAAGCGGGGACGGTTCGGTATTCGGGTTGGACAATGACCGCATCGCCCGGTTGTGGTGCGAGGCGCAGCGGCGAGCGGCATTGCGGATGGCTTCGGCCTGTTGCACCAGCGTGGTCAGCTGGGTTTCCTTGGACACCATTTTCTGGTCTTGGCCCGATTGCGACGTGAAAATCATGGTTCCAAAGGCCATGATGCCGATAAAGCCGATGATATAGGCGATAATGCCGAAACCCGAAGAATTGCGTTTCATAAAACCTTCCTTTACCGCGCGATCCACAGGCGGAATGTGTTGGCTTGCTCGGCTGGCGTCGCAAGCTCTTCAAAATTGCCGGGGTCCATGCCTTGGCCGGTTCTTTGGTATAAAATTGCCTCGTTCGCGCCGAAGCGCGATTTCACCTTGTTCAAAACCCAAGAGGTATCTTCATTGGTCGGCCAACTATTGCCGTCGCCATCGGTTGAAATCGTGATCGCGACACCTCTAAAACTTTCGCCGCCTACCAAATTGGTATCGGTGGTGATGGAATATTTCCATTCTTCCCAGCCGGGGATCGGATCGGGGAAAAAATTGCCGTCGGCATTGTCCCACACCGAATTCGCTGCGGGCGCAAGGCAGCGCAAAGTGCGCGCATTGGCGTAAATTTCGCTGTTGGTGCTGACATTGGTGCAATACATGGGATCGGTATAGCTGGCCACGGCAGTGGGGGTCGAATCAAGACTGCCGCTGCAAGACGGGTAACGTTGATAAACTGTTGGGCCGACGCCGGACAGCGTATTTTGTTCCGCCATGCACAGCAGAATGTCGGACCGGATTTTCGATGCTTGGGCGTATAATTTCGCCGCCAGAATATCGTTTTGCTGCGCCCGGCTGTTGGTTCTGCCCGACAAGGTGATCGCGGCGGCAAGCGCCGCCAAAAGGCCCACCGCCATCAAAATATAAGCGAACACGCCAAAGCCGGATTCGGCCGTTTTGCGCATTATCATACGATCCCCCAGATTCTAGAGTAATAGGAACAAATTAACATAATATTAACATAAATTTTACCGCCACAAGAAAGATATCTTTGATATTCCATCATTTTGCCTGTTTTGGGGTAAATGCTGCCTTTTGGCTGGTAGCTCAATTTGATCGTCATCCCCGCGAAAGCGGGGATCCAGAGCCGCAAAAACGGTGCCCTCGCCCCTGGATCCCGGATCGCGGCGGCTATGCCGCCTTGTCCGGGATGACGAGCGTTATTGTCATCCCGAGCGCAGCGTAGCGCAGTCGAAGGATCTCCTAGACACAAAGCCTTGCATCCGGAGATTCCTCATTCCATTCGGAATGACAAGAAGAACAAAAAAGGCAGCCTGTTTCCAGGCTGCCTTGATAGTAACAAGCAACAATCAATTAATTGACGGTGCGGTAGTAGTAGAAAGTGGCCGTTTCAGCGGTATTGTCGCCACCAGTTTCCGTAGCACAACCTTCCACCCACGCGCTGGAAGTAGTGGTTGCCGAGATTTGGGTCAATTCCATTTCCAACTCGTCATCCGCAAAGGTTTCAAATGGTGTTGCTGTACCATCGCCAGGTGCAGCAGGTTCTAAATTCGAACCGGTAGTGTCTGGACCAGAAGCAACAAAAACTGGGGGATTATCAGCATCCGAGAACGCTAAGCCATGCACCAGATTGTTGATTTGCTGACAGACCGCACGGTTTACGTTGCCTACCAAAATAACGGTATTGCCGTTAAGGGCGGAAGCCGTGTCGCCGACATCAATCTCATGCGCCAACATCCAGCGATTGTTCATGGGGCCACCTGGCGCCCTAAAGGCTTGGCGTGGTGGGCTTTGAATGGCAGCGCCGCCGTCATCGGTATCATACAAACAGACAACCGAACCGACTGAATCAGCGCAGCTATCGGCTTGCGAAGCGTTGGTTGTGACGCTTGGGGTTGCCCCATCGCCTGCCATGGAAATACTACGAATCGGAACGCCATTTGCATTCAGACGTTCAAAGCCGGAACGCAAATTGACGGCTTGTTGCAACAGGGTCGATGCCTGCACCCGGGCTTGTTCCCGGTTTTGCTGGCCGGATGTGCCGCGCGAGGCGATGGCAATCGCGGATACGATCGCGGCGATCAAAACAACCGCCAAAAGAATCGTACCAATCGCAAAGCCGGACTGGTTGGATTTCAGGGTTTTCATATCAATTCCTCCAAGAATTGGGTTAGGGTTACAGTAAAATCACATAAAACAAGGGCTTAAATAACAAAATTCTGTGTCCTTATTTTCAATAATAACACAACTGTGATCAAAATATCAACAATAATCACATTTTAATCACGAAAAAGTGAATAAACCGTTAAAGGGAGAAAAAGTTCCCACCTTCCCAGAGGCCTAGTTCCTAGTGAAATTGACGGTTACAGTTGACAATTGTTATCCCGGGCCTGTCTGCCCTGCAAAGCTCATCCTGAGCTTGTCGAAGGATGGAGAACCGGATACCGTTTTTGCAGCCCATGGTTCGACCAGCTCACCATGAGCCTGTTGTTTTTCTTGAAATCCCGGATCGCGGTGGCTATGCCGCCTTGTCCGGGATGACGACCGACGGTTGTCATTCCGAGCGGCTTGTCGCGCCATAGCGTAGCGAAGGCGGCAAAGGGGGGGATTTTTATTGTCATTCCGGCGAAAGCCGGAATCCATAGGCTTTATCCATTTACAAGAACCAAGGTTATGGGTCCCGGATCAAGCCCGGGATGACAAGATTGGTGTCAATCTTACTAGCAACTAGGCTTCTGGGAACTAGGAACTTACTGCGACTTGACTTCGGGCACGCGGCGGACGCCGGATAGGGCGATTTTATATTTCGATCCCGCACAGCCCTCGCCGGCGCACATAAGGCTCGTGGTCCATTTCGCATCGGGAAGCGCGGTGATGATGTCGTAAATCGAAATCAGCCATTCATAATAGGCCGCCAAATCATTGGTTTCGGTGACGATCGTCTTGCCGCCCTGCTCCACGCCCACCCTTAGCTGCGGGTGCATTTGTTTCACCAAGGTGGCGACGCGTTCATATTCGGTTTTGTCTACTGGCACTTCCTTGACCTGGATGACGGGCGGCTTGCCCGCCTCGGTCAGCGCCAGGCTTTCGCGGCTGGTGGTCAAAAGACGCGCCTCGTTCACGGCACCCAGGATCAAAACCGTGGTCAGGCCCCAAACGATGATCGCAACACCCGACGCGCCGGCCTTTGAAAGAGAATCCATCAAGCTCATAACGCTACCTTTTT